>JACZIY010000279.1 GCA_014860845.1 Anaerolineaceae bacterium | reverse complement strand
AAATGTTTTAACCAGATTGATCTGGTTTGATTCTGAGTATCCTCGGATTTTAATCCGAGGTAACATCCGTGCAGCTACCAGGACAACTCTTAAGAACTCAAGAACTAAATTTCTCAATCTCCAACCGGTCCAACACCTCATCCGTCGGAAAACCCTGCTCACTCCAACCCATTCTTCGATAATACCGTTTCAAAGCATCCTGGAGCTGATCAATTGTCATTGCTTTACCAGCAATTGGACCATCCTGGGTAGGTTGGAATAAACGTGCAGATAACATATCATCTTCAGAAGTGAACCCTTCTCTGAGGAGGTACAATCTGGCAGCATCAATAATCCGTTCACCAATGACTATAATCTCATGCATATCCACACTCCAACCACCCGCCCCGTTGAGCGCATCCACCATATGATGAAATTCATATGGATAAAAATGGCAGATGACTGCGCTATCCAGGAAGTTCTTGAAAGCAGTTTCATAGAAGAAAGCTTCAATTTTATGGTCAGAGATACCCCATAATTTCAGCGGAGTTTCCATTCCCAATTCACGCAAGCGCGCACAAATATCGGAACCATCCCAGGTGGCAAAGGTATCATTTAAATTCGCCATATGATCAGCACCTGTAGCCGATACGGCATAACCCATACCAATGGTATTTTTCAGGCGCGGATCATGGAAAGGCAATTCCTGGCCTCGGGCGACTGCCAGCATCTGATCACTTTCCTTTCCTATACGGGCAGCCATGCGGGCACTTCCTTCAGCCATCCAATCACCAAGAGCATCGCGATGAACAATCTTTTCAATGCTATCCAGCAAGGATTGCCCATCGCCAAATCTTGGCAGATCATCAAAACCATCTATCAAGCCTTTTTCAACACATTCCATGGTGAACGCCACGGTGCCACCGGTGGAGATGGTATCCAGCCCATAGGCAGCACAAAGTTCATTGGCTTTGCCTACCACCAGGGGATCATTAATCTGGCACATAGGTCCCAAACCTGCAATCGACTCATATTCCGGTCCACCATAGCGGGGATCAACATAAATATCACCAAGGTTTTCTGCCACCAGCTTGCAACGCACCGGGCAACGACTACAGGTATCCCGGTCTTTGATCAGCCATGTGAAAATGGAAGTTGCATCCAGTTTCTCTATGCCCTCCATACTGCCATCCTGGTAATTACGAATACCTGTCACTCCACCATCGTGATTTCCTTTGACAGAGCCGGAGGTGCCATACTGTATAGCCCAACCAATCATATCCTTATAATTTGATGTGATCCACTTCTGGGTAATTTTCATCATCTCTTTATCTGCCAGACCAACCTTGAACTTGCCACGCACTGCCACAGCTTTGAGATTCTTGCTGCCCATCAATGCCCCCAACCCTCCACGGCCAGCCGCACGGTTGATATCGTGCATCACAGCTGCATAGCGCACAAGATTCTCTCCAGCGGGACCAATCTGGGCAATGCGGATCTTTTCATCATCCAATTCTTTGCGAATTTCTTCCTGACAGTCTCCAGTTTTCAAGCCCCATAGGTGCCTGGCATCACGAAGCTCTGCCCCACCATCCTTGATCCACAGGTACACTGGTTTCTCAGCTTTTCCCTGTATCACGATTGCATCAAAACCTGCCTGCTTGCATTCGGCTCCCCACCAACCACCTGCTTCCCCGGATGCGAGAGCCCCGGTCAGTGGGGACTTTCCACCCACAGCATGCCTTCCTGTGCCCGGTAGTACAGTTCCGGTCAATATTCCGGGAGCAAAGATCAGTAAATTGTCCGGCCCCAAAGGATCAATCTTAGGAGCAGTTTCCTGTAATAAATAATAAACGATCAAACCACGACCACCAATCCATTTGCGGTAGAAGTCATCGCCATGTTCATCGACCCAGATTTCACCTGCGCTCAAATTTACACGTAATACTTTTCCCGAATAGGGACTGTTGCCAGTCAGGAATTCTGATCTCATTTCAAATTGGGTTAAGCCCTGGTTTGTTTTCATTATTTATCCTCCAATAATTTGTGGTACACAGCGAATTTCCACACCGGATTGTATGATCTCATTCTGATCAATAACCACCCCATCGACCAGCACAACATAAGCCACACCTGGTTTGGTAATAAATCGCTTCAGCACATCGCTGTAGCGCTGGCCAGCAGCAATCTCTGCTTCGATTCGTTGCGCCACCAATGGTTTATCCAGAATCAGGTGGGCTGATCCTGTGAATTTATTACTATTTAATTCGCTCATTTCATTTTCATCGCATACGAAGGTGTTTGTAGGATAAAACCTACAAACACCTCATTTATGCAAATTGGTTCACCTTTACAAATAAAAAACTAGAAACGACCACCCATAGTCAGAGCCATCAGGGCTTTTTGGACGTGCAGACGATTTTCAGCTTCGTCATAGATCACAGAATGTGGACCATCCACAACTGCATTGGTGGCTTCATAACCACGGTCGATGGGCATACAGTGCATGTAGATGGAGCTCTTTTTAGAGAGTTCCATGCGGCGTTCGTCAGCAATCCAATCTTTGTGTTGATCGCACATAGCCTGGACAGCGGCTGGCTCTTCGGTTTCCATGATAGGACCCCAGCTCTTGGCGTATATGATGTCACCATCTTCAAAGGCAGCATCCATATCATCAATCACTTCGAATTTGGTGCCATGTTCGGCTGCATGTTTTTCTGCTGATTCGAGGCATTTTGGCATCAACTCAAAGCCTTTGGGGTGAGCCAGGGTGACGTCCATACCAAAGCGGGTCATTAACATCACTAAAGCCTGTGGAACAGATAATGGACGCACGTACTTGGGAGCATACGTCCACGAAATGGTGAATTTGCGGCCACGCAGGTCATTGCCGAACTTCTCACGGATGGTCATCAGGTCTGCCATTGCCTGGCAGGGGTGGTCAACATCATCCTGCATGGAGATCACAGGAATATTGACATGACCGGCTAACTCATATTGATATGCCTGGCCAATACCTGTGCGACAATCACGTACAGAAATACCATGACCATAGCGTTCCAGAACACCGCCGGTGTCTTTGGAGTTCTCACCATGTCCAACCTGCGTGGCACTGGGGGTCAGGTAGATACCATGACCGCCTAATTGAGTGATGCCGGACTCGAATGAGTTACGGGTGCGGGTTGATTCTTCAAAGAATAACATGAACAGGGTCTTGCTGCGCAGAATATGATCATGAGGTTCACCCACCGCGAAACGGCGTTTGAGATCTCCAGCCATATCCATCATCGAGATCAGCTCGTCATTCGTCCAATCTTCGGTGGTGATGAAATCTTTTCCAAAAAGTGTAGTTTGCATAAATTCTTTCTCCTTTATTTTGTTTTGATTATTTTGATTTCGCTCCAGTGACCTCTTGATAGATCACCGGGTAAAGCGCATAGAACATGGCAGCTTTTTTCAATTTTTCCAGGTTAACCTGATCCATCGCGGTGTGAACGTAGGGTTCTTCCTGCGGACCAAAACCCAATGTTGGGATGCCAGCCACACCGGCTGAATAAGTGCCATCGGTGCTGAATTTCCAGACATCAACTTTTGGAGCTTGCTGCCATAACACTTCGTAAGTCTCTTTGCCAACCTGAATAATTTCAGCATCTTCCTCAATTAACCAACCAGGATAAAACGAGGGGCCATCCAATTGTAATCCGGTATGGGATTTAACGGGTTGTATCGGTATCTCCACAGATGCTCCGAGAGGACCTACTACCTGCCGAATCCCCTCTACAATCGATTCGGCCGTTTCTCCGGGTACCAGACGGCGATCCAGAGCCACTTCACACCAATCCGGAACAGAATTAGGAGTATGCGGTCCGGCGATCAAGCTGACAACTTGCGTGCCGGGCCCAAACACGGGATGCACCGGTAAATGTCCATTCATGCCTTCCAGCGCTTCAATCACCGGAGCCATTTTGACAATCGCATTCTCACCCAGGTGTGGGGTGCTGGCATGCACAGCCTTGCCTTTGGTACGGATGTGCACCTCGCAACGGCCAGGATGTCCACGGCGCAGGGTCAGGTCGGTTGCTTCCGCCAGCAGGACACATTCAGGTTTCAGCCCATCGCGTTCCACCAGGGATCGCAATGCAAAACCTTCCGCATCTTCTTCCAGCGTGGCACCCATCACCACCACCGAGACATCCTCGAGCAGTCCTAATTTATTCAGGATGGCGGCTCCATACACAATCGAAGCCACTCCCGCTTTGCAATCGGAAGCTCCTAGACCATACAGGATGCCATCTTCGATCACCGGCTCCAGAGGTGGATGCGGCCATTGACTGGCATCACTGACCTCATTGGTATCCAGATGAGCGTTGAACATGATGATGCGTTTGCCTTTACCAATCCGGCCCAAGGCATTCCCTGCACTATCAACCCAGACTTCTTCACAGCCGATCTTGCGCAGCTCTGCCAGGGTCCGGTCAACGGCCAGCGCTTCCTGGCTGGTGTAACTCTGAATACGGATCAGATCCGCCAGGAACTTCGCCATATCCTGGGTCATCTCTTCAGCCAGGGCTTCAATTTTTGCTTTCAGTTCGTTCTTGTTCAGCATTTCTTGCTATTTATCCTTTAGAAACCATCTGCAAAGGCATCCACGACGGGTTTGATGTCGTCCATCATCGGGTAGAGGATCGGGCAGGTCACGCCGGCATCCACATATTCCCTTACTTTCTTGCGGCATTCGTCCGAGGTACCCACCGCCATCAATTCGCGCACCACATCATCCGGAATCACTTTTGACGCTTTGATATAGTCTTCTTCAGTGGCTGGCCAACTCATGATCGCCTGAACTTTCTCAAGCAGATCTTCACTCACACCGGAAGCCTTCATGATATGTGGCTCGGTTGCCAGGTAATAAGCCACCAGTTTCTTGCCTTCCGCCATAGCTGCCGCGGGGTCTTTATCCGAGAGGCAGCAGACCAGCAATTCAGGTCGATCCACTTCCGCCAGAGTTTTTCCGGCTTTCTGGGCACCTTTTTCCACCAATGCTACAGCTTTCTTAATATAATCAACCGAGACCACGTAATTCAGCACAACACCATCGCACAATTCGCCTGCCATCTCGAGCATTTTATCGCCGGTTGCGCCGATGTAAATCGGAATGTTGCGCGGACTGCGATCCCCAAAAGCAACATCCAGCTTGACACGATCCAGCGTAACAAACTCACCCTGATAAGAGACCTCTTCCATGGTGAACAACTGGCGTATGGCTTCCACATTCTCTCGCATAGCTTTCAACGGTTTAACGCGGTTGACACCCACACGGCTGGCGATCGGTTCCCACCAGGCACCCAGGCCTAACATCACTCGGCTTTGGCCATCCACCAGACCACCCAGTTCCCACATGGTACTCCAGCTAGCGGCTATTACTGCCGGGTTGCGCGTCCAGATCGGCAATACACCGGATCCATAGCGTAATCGTTTGGTAGCTGTTAATAAAGCACTCATCATCACGATACAATCACGTGCCAGACGGGTATCTGCCTGCCAGATTTCGCTGAATCCACGTTCTTCGGCGTATTTGGCCATCTCTAATTCATATTGAATATCGTGTTTATCCTGCAAATAAAGCGCTACTCTTTGAGTCATTTATTCCTCCATCTCTTTACGTGTATATTGGTTGAGATCAACCATGGGATATCGGATTCTATCTCCGTAATTCCTGCGTTCAGGTTTATAAGTTGCATCAATCCCTATTTTGGTATGCACACCACGGATATCTGCAGTAGGGTCCATCTCATGGCCCTGTGCCCCTTCCACCAGGAAGATATCCTTCGACCAATCCACGCGGTTGGTCAATGCCCAGGTCACATCCGCCGGGTCATAAATATTTACATCCGGATCGACCACAATCACCTGCTTGATATTGACATGCGCTGTAAAAGCAGCCATCGCCGCATTGTATGGTTCTCCAGGGTTACTCTTTTGAATCTGAACAATCGCTGAGAAGCCATTCCCATAGGGTGGAATATGCAAGCCCGTCACGTTCTGGCTGACATGTTTCACAAAGCGCAGCAATAAAGGTTCGCGGGGCAGGACATTGCCAATATAAATATGCTCATCCCAACCCGGAACAATGGTCTGGAAGATCGGCTGATTGCGATAACAAATGGCAGTCACTTCAAAAATCGGAGATTCCCATAATTCGCCATAATAACCGTGGAACTCCGCCAACGGACCTTCTGCCTGACGAATATCAGGTGGCAAATAACCTTCAATCACGATTTCAGCATGGGTGGGGATATCAATATCAACCGTGACACCTCTGGTAACTGACACGGGCTCCCCACGGATAGCACCGGCAATAGCCAGCTCATCACCGTCATAGCGTGCTCCGGCGGCAATCATAATCGCGGGGTCAAGTCCAATCGCCACCGCCACCGGCAAGCTTTCGCCTTTGGCTTGCATGACTTTATAGAATTGCATCACATGCCGCCATTCATTGACGTTGAAACCGAAAGTATGTTCTCCCAGAACCTGCATGCGGTTATAAGATAGGTTGCCTCTCCCGGACACAGGATCTTTGGTGACAATCACCCCACCGGTGATGAAAGGACCACCATCATGCAAGCCGTGTGTTGGGATCGGCAGTTTATGTAGATTAATCTCACTGCCGGTGATAACATTCTCTTTCCAGGCAGCATCCTGTTCACTCAGTTTGGGTTGTATGCCATGTTTCAGATCCAGGGCTAAATTCATTTTCTTGATAATATCTTCTTTTTTACATTCCAGCGCTAAAGCTGCTGTATCAGGACTGATGACTGCATTGGCAAAAATTGGCCAGGAAAAACTTCCCTCAGCAGCCTTTCCTTGATTAAAAATGACACCGTTACCCTTCATTCTTGCCAGGGTGGCAGCCACATTCGCCAGTTCATGCACCAAATCGACTGGTCGGTCAACAACCGCCAAACGGCCTTCTTTTTCCAATGCTTCCATGTAACTTCGTAAATCTGTTATTTTTCCCATTAACTTCCTCCTGATTGAATTGGATAGTTACCCTCTGCCCGGGCAGTTTCCAACATCGCCAGATAATATTCGGGTTTCACCCCGGGATGAATGGAGTTGCTGCTCGAGATCAAAAAACCACCACCTGGTGCAGCTGCCTGTATGACAGCTCGCGTTTGTTCCTGGACAGCTTCAATGGGTCCATCCACCAGGACAGTTGAACAATCGACATTTCCGATGAGTGTTAATCGATCACCAAATTTTTGTTTAATTTCGGCAATGTTCATATTCGCGTGTGGTTCAATGGCTTGAAAGGCGTCGATTCCACTGGCAATCATATCCTCTAATAGACTATTCACATTGCCATCCGTGTGTTTGATATAGGGAACACCATAACGATGGCAAAGATCTGTAATTTGCTGCATGCGTGGGAAAACAAATTTCCGGAAATGGCGCGGTGAGAAAATCGGCCCCTTATTGGCTGCCCAATCATAACCACCATGAATGCCGTGTACACCACGTTCCAATAGCATCTCTGTGAGTTTTAATGTTGTCTTTAAACGGGCATCCAGATAGCGATGGATCAGATCCGGTGATTCCACCAGACCAATCAAAAAAGTCTCTGCCCAATCAAAGGTGGATCCGATTTCGACATCGGCAGATGCCAACACCATACGGTTTTTTCCCATACGCTCCAGCACCATGTCCACAAAGGAAAAATCCCACGCATCCGGGTCAAATGATCGGCTTTCCAGAAGAGCCGTCAATTTTTCCAACTCCGGAAGTCCCCCCTGGCGAATGGAAGAGTTCACCATATCATATACATCCGATTCTGCAGCGTAATCATAGATTACCCACTGCCCGGTTACTTCGTCTGTGATCTTCCATTGTCGTTCTGAAATCTGATCCGGCACTGCGGGATTCCGGGGAGCTGGATCGCAATGGGGATAGACATCCAGATCCAGTGTTTCCCATAATTCCATCTCGTCTAATTTTCTTTGTAAGAAGTAATCCTGTACACTTCCATTTAATATGGCATTGTTGTAGGCCAATCCTCTGGCTTTACCACCAAATCCACAAAGATTGGACCGACCGAGGACAAATTCCGCAGTTGGGTTATCGATCGTTAATTCAAAAATCGGGACGCGGTCCGCTTCCTGGTGTGCAAAGGCTGTCAGCGCTCTTTCTTTTCCATTCATAAATCAATTCCTGCACGTTTCTTCAATATTTTTAGAGCAGAATTACATTCCTTGATAAGCGTTTCTTCATCAATGCAGGTCAGTTTCCCATTCTGCATCAGGATTTCTCCAGCTACCATCACCGTGTCCACATCCTCGGAATCAGCACACAATGTCATGGCAGAAGTTAAATCATGAACAGGAGCAGATCGCAAGGTGTTCAAATCAACCATGATCAAATCTGCATCCACTCCGACAGAAATCGAACGATCTGACAGGGACATCCGTAATGCCTGATCGTTGGTCACATAGGCAGCATCCTGATGCGCTGCTCTTGCCAGGCAGATAGCCATCTTGGTGTTTTCCAGACAATCCTGGGTATCATTGCTGGCAGATCCATCGGTACCTAATCGCAGCCGGACACCACGCTGCAACATCTTTCCTATCGGTGCAATCCCGGAACCCAGGACGGCATTACTGACCGGGCAATGTACCACCAATGCGTTGCGATCCCTGAGTAAATCGATCTCAGAATCATCCACCCAGACTGCGTGAACAATCTGCGCGTGATCATCCAGAATTCCCAGTTGATCCAGCCAGGCAACCGGTCGTAATCCGGTTTCATTCAAAGTCATTTCCACTTCTTCCCGTGTTTCGGAGACATGGATGTGGGTAAAACTATCATGTTTCTTTGCCTGGGCATGCGTCCTTCGGATCAATTCAGCGGTTGCCCGCCAGGGAGTTAAAGGCCCGGAGGCAAAGGTTACCCTGCTTTCAGGGTTCTGCAAGCTATACCAGTGTTCTAATTCGTCCAGAATGGCAGCTCCACTCTCGGGATTATTTCCACGATCTGACCAGGCTCTGGCGATGGTGCAGTGGATGCCGATCTCCTCCGCAGCCCGTTTGACAGCTTCAGTGTGCTGCGGGGAATGGGTGATCTTGTGATGATCGACCACATAGGTGACCCCACCCCGCAAGTTCTCTGCCAACCCTAACAGGGATGCCAGATACATCTCTTCAGTCGAGAAGGCGGATTGTAACGGCCAGATCAATTCCTTCAACCACTGCAATAAAGGTCTGCCACCCGCCAATCCACGCATAAAGGATTGGCTGAAATGTGAATGACCATTGACCAGACCAGGAAGGACAGCCATCCCGCAGGCATCGATGACCTGATCAGCCTGAATCAACGTTTCCTGTTCTGGATGGCCAGCCCGTACAGCCGTTATCTTTCCGTTTTCTAATGTGAGATAGCCTGGTGTCAGCCAAGTATCAGACTGGTATATGTTGCCATTGTGGACGAGAATTTTTTTGGACATTCTTTTAGACCAGACTCCTGCCGCCATCGATAAAATACACCGAACCGGTGGCAAATTCATTTTCTATCAGAAATTCTGCCAGTTTAGCAACATCCATGGGTGTCCCTACGCGTTTTAACAACGAATTTTCGATCGCCCATTCCACTTTGGCAGGTGAAGGATCAGGAGGCAAAAGAACGGTTCCGGGTGCAATTGCATTCACCCGAATCTCCGGAGCCAGTTCAAAAGCCATGGATTTGGTCAGTGCCACCAGTCCAGCTTTGCTGGCAGCGTGATGGGCATTATCATTCCATACCTGGAAAGCGGATAAATCGGTGATATTGATGATCACACCCTGCCCCTGCTCTTTCATGATGGGAGCGACCGCCTGGGAACACAGGAATGGTCCTTTGAGATTAACATCCAGTGCTAAATCCCATTCTGCTTCGCTGATCTGTAGAAAGGGTTTCCTTAACCAGACGGAGGCATTGTTGAACAACACATCAATCCGGCCGAAGCGCTCTTTTGTTTCCTGCACGAAGACTTTGATATCTGTGCTATTGCGAATTTCGACTTTCTTCACAAAACACTTCACACCCAGTGCTTCAATCTCCTGCTGGGTCTGCTGCCAGGGTTCATTCTCTTCATAATAACTGAAAGCAATGTCGGCCCCTTTGCTGGCGAAATAGAGCGCTACTTCTTTTCCTACACGCATGGCTGCACCGGTAATGAGTACGACGGAATGTTCAAGTTTCATAATTTTTCTCCTTATTGTACGGTTGCGCCACCATCGACAACAATCATCTGACCGGTGACAAAATCAGCTTTGATGAGATACTCCACTGCCTGACTGACATCATCCGCTGAACCCAATTTTCTGAGCGGGATGCTGGGAATTAATCCTTCCCAATGTTCATCCGAATAATCAGGTGGTTTCAATACAGCCCCTGGTAAAACAGCATTCACCCGAATTTGCGGTGCCAGCGCCATCGATCCGGAGCGGGTGATATTCCACAGGGCCGATTTGGATGCGCCGTGATGAACCCATCGCAATGCAGGTTTGACAGCCGACTCATCAATAATATTGACAATCACACCACCACCCCCTGCCAGCATAAGCGGAGCAGCTTTTTGCATAAAGAAAAATGGACCGCGGACGTTGATGTTCATCACCTGGTTCCAGGTTTCTGGTGTTACATCAAAGAACTCGGCATCAAAAAGCACAGAAGCGCTGTTGACCAGAACATCCAGCCTGCCAAATCGCTTTTGAACCATTTCTAAAGTTGCATCAATTTGCCGGATATCACTCTGATCGCAACGAACGGCCAGCACTTCACACCCAAAGCTGCGGATCTCCTGGGCTGTTTTTTCAGCAGCTTCCACGGATGAATTATAGGTGAAGACCACCTCGGAAGCTCCCATCTCCGCTAAAGTGAGGGCAATTGCTTTGCCCACACGATGCGCTCCTCCTGTCACCAACACACAACGTCCGGATAAATCCATTAAGCTCGCTGCCTTTCTGACATTACTTTTCCCATAATGACCATAGGAAGGGTTGCTCTATAAATTGCTTCACACGTTGTAAGAAACGTGCTGCTGGCGCCCCATCCACCAGACGATGATCGAATGAAATGCTGAGGGACATCATCTCACGCACCACGATATGTCCATCCACAACAACTGGTTTTTCGTGAATTCTTCCAATACCCAGGATCGCGCTCTCAGGTGGATTGATCAATGGAGTGAAGGCATCAATATCAAAAGCGCCCAGATTGGTGATAGTAAAGGTTCCTCCGGTAACATCCTCCCAGGTCGCGGTCCCTGCCAGTGTGCGCTGGATGACTGCATCCAGATCCTGTTGAATACACTCAAAGTTTTTATGATCCGCATCTCTCACAACCGGTACCATCAAACCGCGTGGGGTATCGACAGCCAGCCCGACATTCACCTGGTTGTGTTGCTGCAACCCTTCGGGCAGAAAGCTGACATTCATATATGGGAATTCACGAATGGACTGCGCAACCAGTTTAATCAACAAGGTATTGTAAGAAATCTTAATTTCTTTCTTACTTAACTCCTGATTGATCTGTACTCTGGCTTTCACAAACAAACTGGCATCCACTTCAGTGGTCAGGTTGGCTTGCGGGCGCTCGTTCCAGCTCTTGCTCAGACGTTCTGCAATCACTTTGCGCAAACCGATCAAGGGTTCAGGGACTGCTGGTTCAACGGGTGCGGGCACAAACTGCCTGCATTTTTCCACGTCTTCTTTGCGTACCATACCACGTGGACCGGTACCGGTTACGCCAACCAGGTCAACACCAACTTCGGCAGCCATCTTACGTGCTACCGGTGTGGCTTTGATGGCAGGCAATCCTTCTGCGCTTTTTTCAGGGAGATCAGCACTCACGATCATACCGCGAATGCCGCTGCCAAAGACCTGACTCAGATCCATTCCGGCTTCCCGGGCAGCTTTACGGGCACGGGGTGATATGCGAATCTGGTCAAAACTTTTTTCAGATGAACCCGAATGAACTTTCTCCATGGTTGAATCTTCGACTGCTGTGGTTGTCTGCATTTCTTTATTCACGGCGTGATGCGAAACGCTTTTTTCTCTGGTGTGGATTAATCCCACCGGGCTGAGAATAGGCACCACAATACCGGGCTCAATTTGAATTTCCAATTTTCCACTGGCGGGGGATTCTATATCCAGCGTCGCTTTCTCATTTTCAATGGAGAATAAGGGTTCGCCTTTATCAACCCATTCTCCATTTTTCTTGTACCATTCAACTATTTTGCCATCCACCATGGTCAAACCAAGGCGCGGCATCACTACCTGGTAACTGCTGGTAAATTCCTGATCACTCATCGAATTGAACCAACCCTTCTTTATGATTTCCCGCATAATTTCAATGCAGCCTGGACAATATCATTTTCATTAGGCAAGACATGATTTTCCAATTCCGGACTATAAGGTAATGGAACATTCATCGCGCCAATGCGGATGATGGGTCCATCCAGATATTCGATCGCTTCTTCTGCCAGCATGGCGGAAATTTCTGCGCCGGGACCGGAGCGAAGATGCGCTTCGTGTGCAATAATCACCCGACCCGTTTTTGCCACCGATTTGATCAGGGTGTCTTTATCCAGCGGTACCAGTGTACGTGGATCAATCACTTCGGCGTCGATTCCTTTGCTGGATAACTGTTTAGCAGCCACCAGGGCTTTTTGCACCATAATGCCAACGCCAATAATGGTGACATCCTTGCCTTCACGTACCACAGCAGCTTCGCCAAATGGCACCATGAAATCCGGATCTTCCGGCACTGGGCCAGTTGCAGCGTATAGCATTTTATGTTCAAAGAATAAAACTGGATCTTCCCCGCGTATAGCGGTCTTTAATAATCCTTTGGCATCCGCCGGCGTGGCGGGCGTCACAATCTTTAATCCTGGCACGTTCATAAACCAGGATTCCGGGCTCTGCGAGTGCTGGGCTGCGGAAGAACCGGGAGCGCCACTGGCTATACGGATGGTCAAAGGCACATTGGCTTTGCCACCGCTCATAAAGCGTGCTTTCGCCACCTGGTTAACCAGCTGATCACCTGCACACATCAAAAAATCACCAAACATGATTTCTACAATCGGGCGCATGCCTACCAGCGCAGCACCCAGGCCGCTTCCGATGATGTTCAATTCGGAAATCGCAGTATCACGGACGCGCTCATGACCGAATTCAGACAGCATACCATTTGAGACACCCCAGACACCATTGAAAACACCAACATCCTCCCCCATCAAGAAGACAGAAGGGTTGGCGCGCATTTCTTCTACCATCGCTTCACGAATTGCTTCAGAGTATGTAATTTCACGCATTGTAAACCTGCCTTCTACCTAAAATACCAGACCGTTGTGGGTATCTGCATAAACGCCTGCCAGTGCATCTTCGACAGCAGGTTTTTCGGCGGAAGCTGCAAATGCGACCGCTTCATCCAATTGTTCAATCACTGAGCCCTGGATTTCTTCCAGATCGCCATCGTCAAATAAACCGGAATCCACCAGTTTTGCTCGGAAGCGCACGATCGCATCCTTACGCTGCCAGGATTGAATTTCCTCCTGCGTACGGTAAACCTGAGGATCACCTTCATAGTGACCACGATACCGATAGGTTTTGGCTTCGATCATGGTAGGGCCTTCTCCGGCAATGGCGCGTTCGCGAGCTTCACGAACTGCTTCGTAGACCGCCAGTATATCCATCCCTTCCACAATCACACCCGGGAACCCATATCCCTGAGCCCGGATTGCCAGATCTTCAATCGGTGTACAACGCCTCATGGCAGTTCCTTCGCCATACAGATTGTTTTCCAGGAAGAAAATCACCGGCAATTTCCAGACACCCGCCTGATTGGCAGCTTCATGGAACGAACCTTCATTGGTAGCTCCATCGCCAAAGAACGCCAGTGCTACCCGTTTTTCTTTTCGCATCTGAAAACCTAAAGCAGCACCGGTTGCCATGGGAAAACCACCACCCACAATACCATTGGCACCCAGAATGCCTAACTCAAAATCAGCGATATGCAGTGAGCCACCGCGACCGTTGCAGTATCCGGGACTGCGGGCAGCCAGTTCTGCCATCATATATTTGGGATCGCCACCTTTGCCGATCAAATGACCATGCCCGCGATGGGTACTTGTGATCACATCTTCCCGGCTCAATGCCATGCAAGCACCCACTGCGGTCGCTTCCTGACCGACACATGAGTGGATAAAACCAGGGATCAATCCCCCACGGCGTTCTTCAATCGCTCGTAATTCAAATTCGCGTACCAATGTCATGCGGCGGAAGAATTCCGCCAGAATGTCGCTTTCATAGCGTTCTTTCATCTCATTTGCTTCAGGTCCAGTTCTCATAATGTTCCTTTGTCAGAAATTAAATCAAGCAGCTTTTTTCCACAAACGTTCGGCTGCCTGTTGTGATCGCGCTCGTAATGTTTCGATATCTGCATCCAACACCATGCCATTCGCTTTTTTCACCTTCCCAGCAGCGAACACGGTATCTACATGGGACGCATTACAGTATAGTAACAATTGTTCGTAAATATTATGGGCACTCAGTGGAGTTGGCAGGGTTGGCTTCAGCAACATGAAATCCGCTTTCCAGCCTGGTTTTACACAGCCCAACTCATCAATACCCATGGCTTGCGCTCCTCCAAAGGTGGCCAGATGCCACACCAGGTTGGCGGGCATGACGCGTGGATCGGTGTGGGCAGCCTTGTGGATCAGGAAGGCACCACGCATCACTTCGAAGAAATCCGTGATGTAACCATCAGATCCCAGCCCGACGGATACCCCGGCTGAGGTAAGCTGTGGTAACGGTGCAATCCCACCACCCACTTCACAATTCGAGAGTGGCATGCTGGTCACACGCGCGCCACGCTTTGCCAGCAATTCGATTTCATGCTCGCTGATTTGCACGCATTGCGAGACCAGCATCCCCGGTCCCAGCACTCCCAGGGCATCATAGTGTTCAAGAGTACGCAATCCATTGCGCACCAGCATCGCATTGGGTTCATAATGACCTTCAGAGCAATGCATATGGGTCAACACACCCTGTTCTTTCGCCAGGGCAAAGGCTTTCAAAATGAACTCATCCGAGCAGGTAAAAGTGGTATGGAAACACATCAACCCCTGTACCAGGCCGCCATCCTGCTTGCCCCAGGCTATCATATCCAGATTCTCCTGCAGTCCAAATTCACCATTTTCTTTGCTGACCCGTTCGGTCGCTTCAAAGGATAAGATCCCGCGCAATCCCCACTTTTTCACCACCTCTGCCTGTTTTGTAAGTACACCAGGCAGGGAATATGGCGCTTCGGTGCAATCATAGAAAGCGGTCACACCGGAACGCAGCATCTGTGAGCAATTCCAGTCCGTGGCAGCATTCACCAGGTCGGAATCAAGCTGATCTTCCACCAAAGGCCACCAGAAGTCTTCCAGGAATGGCATGAATCCATCCGGGGCTTTGGTCAGGGGAATGCCATGTGCTAACACCCCATATAGATGGGTATGGGCATCCACAAATGTAGGCATTAATACCTGATCGGGTCGCTCCCAGACTTCATCCTGCGGATATTGGGCCAACAAATCAGCTTTGGACGCAACATCCGCGATCAGGTCATCCACAACCCGAATGCCAAATCCCTGTTTTGGAGCTTCCATGGCTGCGGTTACCAGCCATTGCGGAAAAATGAGTAAGCCTTTTTTTGTCATCATATCCAATCCTTTAGCGATGATTCCTTTCCTTTAAGCAGGGATGATGGGAGTTCCACATTTTAGATAATTTCCAGTTGGTTTTTCTGCCCGTAATTCACCGTGTTCAATCAATTTCTTTCCCTTAATTATGGTCATCACAGGAAAACCCATCAGGGCGAATCCTTCATATGGTGTGTAATCCACTTTTTCATGTAAATGCTCGGCTGTCACAGAAAATTCTTTGTTCGGATCAAACAAGACCAGATCGGCATCAGCACCTACCAGCAGACTGCCTTTTTGTGGCCAGATGCCAAAGGATTTTGCCGGATTGGTGCTACAAATAGCAACCCATTGTTCCGGGGTGAGCATACCGGATCTCACACCAAAATGATACATCATCGGGTATCGCATTTCAATGCCTGGTATACCGCCTGGAATGCTGCGAAAATCTCCCAAGGCTGCCTGTTTCTGGGGATGAATGTTGAAAGCGCAATGATCGCTGCCGATGCTCAAGACCGTACGCTGCCGTAAGGCATGCCAGATGGCTTGTTGATCATTTGGATTTCTCAAGGGAGGAGAACATACAAAACCAGCTGCCACTTCAGGATTTTCATCCTGATAGCGCTCGCGATTGAGTAACAAGTATTGTGGGCAGGTTTCAGCCACCAGGTTTTGGCCATCGCGTAAAGCTTTGCCAGCTGCTTTGACTGCCCCACCCGTGGAAAGATGAACCAGATATAGGTTCGTACCCGAAACGCGCGCCAGATAAATCATTCTTTGAACAGCTTCCACCTCTGCCAACGCTGGGCGGCTGTGCGGATGCCAGCGTGGTTCCAGATTGCCATCACTCACCAGCGTCTGGGTGGCATGCCGGACAATTGCGTCATTTTCAGCATGCACCATCACAATCCCATGGATCGCCTTGACAGCATCCAGCACTGCGACAATCTCATAATCAGTTAATTGCATATCCCCATAGGTTGTATATATTTTAAAGGAAGAAACACCCTGTTCAACGAGGGATTTGATCTGCGGAATGAGCTTTGCATTCGCAATCGTCATATGAAACCCGTAATCCAACCATGCCTGCCCATCAGCTTCAGCCTTGCGATCCCGCAGTGCCTCCTGCAAAGATTGGCCAGGCAGTGGTTCCACAAAATCCAGAACGGTGGTGGTGCCACCATGGGCAGCTGCCAATGAGCCGGAAAACCAATCCTCACTGGTTATGGTGGTGGCCGTGGGCATATTCAAATGCACATGCGGATCAACCCCACCCGGTATCACTAGTAAGCCACTGGCGCCCAGTACTTCTTTTCCGGTTAAGTTCAAACCGATAGCTGCAATCTTTCCATCTTTGATACCCAGGTCAGCTATCTGTGATCCCGAATCGCTGACCAGTAAACCACCGTGGATGACCAGATCAAACTCATTCATTATAATGACTCCAAATCCAGAACCATGCTCATGCCAGATTGTCCATTCAGTAAAACTCGGGATCCAAATGCGTCCATCGTTACTTCAACGGATTTTCCAGCCATGCTAGCGGATTGAATCCGTTCACCTAAAAGAACCAATTCTACATTTCCTGGGGTCGCACCTATCTCAACCATCAACTGGCTTCCATTTCGCGAGTAGGAAACCTCAACTGGTTCACAATCTTCATCCTCAACCAGGATCATTTCACTCTCAGTGGGATGATAGATCTCAATGGTTAAAGGATCCATCGGTTTTTGATTGACGTAATCCATCTCCGGTCCCATCGGGATGATGGAGCCAGCCTTCACCCACAGGGGTAAGGTTTCCAATGGTACATCGATGGTTAACCATTTCGGACCCTTCTGCACTTCTTTCGACCAGTAATCCACCCAGGTACCGGCGGGAAGATACACTTTCGTGCGGCCATCACGGGTTAACACGGGTGCCACCAGGAAGCAATCACCGAACATATATTGCAGATCGACATGCTGGGTGGTGGGATCTTCCTGAAATTCGAGCACCATCGGACGTGCTATCGGTATACCGGTACGGGTGGATTGAACGGCTTGAGAATAGATGTAGGGTAACAGGCGGTAGCGTAATTTCAAATATTTCATTGAAATCTGTTCCACTGCTTCTCCAAACGTCCAGGGTTCCCGCGCTTGTTTCCCATGAGCACGTACATGCGAGGAGAAGACACCTACCTGCATCCAGCGCGCGTAGACCACTTCATCCTTGGGAAAAGAATCTTTAACTTCTTCTTTGTAGGACTCATTGAAGTCGACGTGGAAACAATCATCAAAGAAATGGGGTGAATAATCAAATCCTCCTACATCATGGCTGCTGAAGGGTACACCTGATAATCCATAACCCAGCATCGCCCGTACCTGACAGGCAAGTTGATTCAAGGTCGAGTAACTGTCCCCACCCCACTGTACCGGATAGCGTTGTGACCCGGCATAAGCCGAACGCCCCCACACCAATCCCCTGCCAAATTTCTTTTTGGTTAATTCAAAGGCGGTGCGATTATAGATTAATGGATACAGATTATGCATTTCGAGACCATTGCGGCCATCGTGGTAAAGACCATCAATCGGGGCTTGTTCACCAAAATCTGTTTTGAAAACCGCTGCCCCCAGATCAATTAATTTTTCTAATTTACCCTGCCACCACTGACAGGCTTCTGGATTGGTGAAGTCTACTGCTGCCAGACCTTCTGAATCACTTGAGAAAGCTTCCATCACACTGCAAACTTCCCCATTTTTATCCTTAACAAAAACACCGAGCGCTTTTCCTTCTTCAAACAGAGGGTGACTCTTAGGCACATACGGGTGTATCCACAGACAGGTGCGCACACCCTGCTCACGCATCCATGCCATCATCTCATCCGGTTTTGGAAATTGCTTCTCATCCCATTCGTAATGACACCAGGGACCTTCTCCCATCCACCACGGATCCAGACTTAACACATCACAGGGGAACCCGCGACGACGCATTTCTGTGACCACGTCTTCCACTTCCTGACGAGAACGATAACCAGCCCTGGAGATCCAGAACCCGAACGACCATTTCGGTGGCACAGGTGCGAAACCGGTTAATTCAGAATACCTTTGAAGTATGTGTTTGTAAGTGGGACCATAAATCAGGAACATATCCAGCTGCGAATCCCGCAAATGAATAGAATAACTGACCGAAGACTCACTCCCCAACCGGAACAACATCGGGAAGGAAGAATGAATAAATAACGCATACCCGGCACTGCATAACAGTAAAGGAACATTCTTGTAAGATCGAGAGGTACTGACGTTACCGCTATCCACCGCCCAGAGCGGGATTTCATGTTTCCATTTATCCAGAGAAGTAAATTTCTCACCCAGCCCATAAAAAGATTCGCCTGGTTGAATGGCAACGCTTTGCCGAACGAAATAATCTCCAGTGTCCGAGACCTCGAAACCCGTTGGCGCTACTTCAAATCCGGGTCCATAGGCACGATCTTCCGTGCTCTCCTGATAAAAAATATGGCCTTTACCAGGTTCGGGATGATCAAAAGCTGTCACCTGCCAGTTATGCGGAAATTCCACCCTTATTCGTGGGGTGGTTACGATCAACCGATCATTTTGCTCTTGAACCAAAAAGGGTACTGGAGGAAATTCACAGTTTACCAGCATATCCGACCCGCATTCAATGATCCCCTGCGGATTCATGCGCATACGGAAGACGTCCGCATCAATGACATCCACAAGGTAATCCAGTTCTTCCCCATTCGCCATGCTACAATGAAATATTACTCCGGTATCGGTGCGATCAAAAGCAGACCACGTTCGGATGTAGTGTCTGGGAGCATAAACATTTGTAACATCCAGCGGCTCAGCGATGGATTTCCAATCAATATTTTGTTTCATACTAGGTTTCCTTTATCATTTACTTTGGAAACAGTCAGGTTCAGTTCTTTTCGAATAGTTGAATCTTTTTGATTGGTCAGGAAAAAATGCAATGGAACTCCCAGCGTTTTTGCAATTCGTTGCAAGGAATTGAGTGATGGGTTAGATTTTCCGCGCTCGATCTGGCTCAGAAATACAGCTGAAAGACCTGTCTGAACAGCCAATGCGCGTAATGAGAGATTGAGTTCATCACGACGTTGTTTTAATTTTTGCCCGACCAATGAATCCACCATCATTCAAACCGTCAACTTATTATAAAAATGTGAAAAAGAATTAACCAAACAAATTTGCTTGATTTTGTTTTTCTGCCAGTCTGGAAGCTTCAGACAAGGAGAATATATGAAAATTTGTAAAGTCTTACTTTACAATGTAAAGTTTAACATAAACTTGACTGAAATTCAACTAATTTTAAGGTAATGAATTGACTGATTTAAGGGGATATTTTTCTTAAAGATCTCCACCAATTGATATAGCGTTTACCACCTGGATCATGATTCATTAAGAAATCCATAGCACGAACGGTCTTCACCAATCCCTGAGTCGTTGGATTGACAATGGCCGAATGCAGACCCCAGGGAATGGCACCAATCAGGAAAGCCAGGTCCAGCACAGTCTGATCCGGCATCCCAAAACCAGCATTGCCAATCCCCAATATGGTGGCTACCTCTAATTCTTCTTGAAATATTTTGAGTGTTTGCAATGTAACTTCAAATGTATCGGGTTCTGCTGACGAAGCCAGGCAAATCCCATCCATGACCAGATCTTCTTTGGGGATACCAATGCCTTCACAGGCTTCGATGATGACCTGTGCTTCGAACACCCTTTCCTCGACCACTTTGGGTAATCCATAGGTATCCCCGATCGGCATGCCTACCATGGCAGCACCAAACTTTTTGGCAACCGGTAAAATTGCTTCTAATACTTCTTTTTCTGCAGAAACCGAATTGATTAATGCCTTATCTGGAAAAATTGCCTCCAAAGCTGCTGAAAGTGCTTCGACATTACGCGAATCCAAGGCAATCGGACAACCCACTTCTTTCTTAACTGCGTAAGCGATTCTTGGTAGTAACTCCACCTCGTCCAGATCCTGATGAAATATCAGAATATCCACCATATCCAGACCTGCAGCCTGCCCGCCTTGAGCAATTTCCAATAATCGACTCACATCTTGTTTTTGCAATTGTTCAAAAATCACCATATCCTGATCCATGATCCTGAGTTGATCATTGATCAGAACAGTTGGTAAATTTTCTCCTATCCAGACTTCTCCATTCGATGATGTTAATCGTGTTGTCATTTAGCGACTCCTTGTTATTTTCACTTAATTATATAAATTTAAAGAGAATAAAAAAATCTCTATTTGAATGAATTCAAGAACCGTTTGGGGCTAATTGCCAAAACTGCCCGTTTTCACGGGCAGTTTGGTGTACCAATAATATTGTTTTTACGAACTTACCACTTATTAGGGGAGGAGTACTGTATCAATCACGTGGATGACACCATTGCTGGTGACGATGTCGGTGATGATGACTTCTGAGTTATTGATATATACTTTGCCATTCTCGACTTTGATGCTGATGTTCTGTCCTAAGACTGTCTCAGCTTCGGT
>JACZIY010000278.1 GCA_014860845.1 Anaerolineaceae bacterium | reverse complement strand
AGGGGCGGTGTCCGAGACCCGCCCCAATAATTTTTCCTACCAGCTATACCATATCCGAGCTCGTCAAGGGTACGAGCTACAAGCTACCAGCTATCTCACAAACGGTATACTCAAGCGATAATGATAAGGTTTGTCTGACAGCACCCTCATCGTGTTGACCACCGACTGGTAGGCTGTGAATAAACCGATTACGATCAGCGGAAGTACTGTTCCAATGGCCGCTATCCCTGCCCAATCGCCAGCTCCACCACCAATCTCCTCCATAACCAGGATTCCTGCAGGCATTACAAAGATTAGCAAAAAGGCTGCCAGCATCAAAAACATTGTCATGGTGATCTGGAAGTTCATCACATCCCGACCCTGCTGGTCGATCTTGTAACTGGTTTTCTTCTTCCACGACCAGATCAGTAGCGGCACCGCTACCATACATAAAATACCGCTCAGGTGCAAAACACTTAGCCAAAAGGTTTCATTCTTTTCCTGGCTTCCATTAAAATCGAATTCCAGACAATTGCTGATGCTATTACGGGTGAAGGGACGTGGCTCCACTTCCCCGCTCTCAATCCGTTGGATTGTCCGGGCGCTAACCTCGCAAAACTCCGCCAGCTGCTCCTGGGTCAATCCTTTTTGTTGTCGCATCTCTGCGACTCTTGTTCCAAATTCAGGTTGTTTCATGATAGGCTCCTTTCCTATTTCTGTTTTCATCATAGGATTGAACAGCCGGCAGTACCATGTCATGTTAACGACACCCACACGACATTTGCCAAAATCGATGGAAATCAGCGGACAAGAAGGACAAATTTATGATACAACAAATGAGGGAGGGGATGCAAGAGGGAGATCAGGAGAGAGAATTGAGAATTTTCCTTCCGCTTTGTTATCCCCGTTTTGAGGAATTCGCCAGTAGGGTGCTGTCCCCGACGCACCAACCACTTCACCTCTTCAAAACACCACCCACATCTATAAATTAATATATTTCATCAAAGGGCAAATTTTGGATTAATTTCTCAATCAAGGCATCTTCAATAGGCTGAGAGTAAAAAATAACCTTTTCCTCAAGTTCTTTTTTTGTTCTAGTAATATCCCAATTCTTTAAAATTTTTGCTTTAGAAATCGGAGTTCTTTTTTCTTTTTTGCGGATATAACCGATTATTTCTTGCAGATCAAATTTGTAATTCTTGAATATCAAGTAAACATCAAAAAAATCTCGATACCTTGCACGATCACTCATTGCCCGAATCTTTTCAGCAAAAATTTCGCGAATATCCATAACTTTAACAGGAAATTCAATCCCCCAAACTGTACGGTAAGACATTTCTTGAACGGGTAAGATTACATTTTGAAGAACATCAATATCCAATTTGATGGAATTTGGATAACCTAGTGGCCCAGTATACAGCAATCGTTCGATTTTTATTGTAGCCTTGGATAGGAATTGCTTTTTGATTGTTAAATAATCAACACTGGTAAGAATATCCCTTACCTCCTCGAATGAAATGGATTGCTGACCTGCAGAAAAATCCAAATCCTCAGAGAATCTTTGTTGCTCCAGGTAACAATGGTGCAGACAGGTTCCGCCTTTGAAAACCAATTTTTCTCCCAAGGCTGATCCGCTCATTAGATGCAGTACTAAGGCTAACAAATAATCCTTTTCAGCAATTTCCAGAGGATACCGGAAAGATTTTCGATTAAGAATTTCTAGTTGCTGGCGTGTTAACATCATTGTTCCTTGTTTATTTGGTATTTGTCAAAATGTCCATCATAATAGAGCCGCCACCTGGCATTGAAAACTTTATCATTGTCATTAATCCGGTGAGTGCTTCTTGTGCTTTCTAACAGTTGCGACAACTCACACGAATCCCACCCTAACAAATCAAAAACAAAGCCAAAAATTTTCACTGTTTTTTTTGAAGCCAATCGAGCATAGTCAATCAAGTTCATAATATTCAAATCTTCCCTGTAATTGATCAATTTTTCAATCACCAAATCGACCACATAAGTATCAGAACGAAAGTGAATGAGGTCCACCAGCGCTTTTTCACTAAAAGCTATGTTGGTAGTCATATTTTCTACTTCTACTTTTTCCCAACCAACAAAGAATTCTTTTTGGGACTTAATAAATCTATATTGTATGGACTCCAGCGTAGTTTCTTTAAATTGTTTTAATGAAACCGAGCTGAATTGCTGGACATATTGATCAAACATGCCGCGGTAATGTAACGCCGCTTCGAAAGAAACATAGGAATCCGCTACCAGAAGATTTGCGATTACATAAGGTGAAATTGATAAGAACCCTCGACTGCTAAGATCATTGACAGCATACAAACCACGCTTAATCCGAACTAACCAACCATTCTTGATTAATTGCTGAATGCGGTTATGCATTTGCTGGTAATCCCAGGTGGTTCTCGCTTCCACCTCAATTTGCCTGGCTGTAACCACTTTCCCATATGTAGCGATCAACTTTTCCAGAAGATCAGCATCTTTAGCAGCTAAAGTTGTTTTTTTCATATACCCTTATTAATTTATATAAGTTAATAACTATATATAAAAT
>JACZIY010000277.1 GCA_014860845.1 Anaerolineaceae bacterium | reverse complement strand
AGGAGTGTTCACCCGGGCACAGCCAAGGATAAGATGATTAACGCGATCAATATCGCTATGGATATCACCGGGATGCTGCCCCTGCATATGCGTCCAGAGCACACAGAAAAGTATGATGGATTCTTCCATCTGATGCGTTTTGATGGCACATTGGAGAAAACCAGTTTGCTGTACATCATCCGCGAGCATGATCGTGACAAATTTGAGTGGCAAAAAGGGTTGATCGAAAAGGCAGTCTATTATGCCAATTATAAATATGGTCCCGGTACCGCCAGCCTGGCATTGACAGACCAATACTTCAATATGAAAGAGAAAATCCTGCCGGTAATTCACATCATTGAGACTGCCCGAGAGGCTATGCTTGCGCTGGATATCGCTCCCAAGATTATTCCGGTACGCGGTGGAACGGATGGAGCCCGGCTATCCTTTATGGGTTTACCATGCCCGAACCTGTTCACGGGTGGACACAATGCGCATGGACGCTTTGAATACCTGCCGGCAAAATCATTGGAGCGATCTGTGGATGTAATTTTAAAAATTATTGAGTTATATACGTTCAAATCTGATTGAGAACATTCATGTGAAGAGGAAGATGGCCAAGAGAACGGGGTGTTGAGAATGCACCCCGTTTTGGTTCTTCTGTTTAGCGTATACCTGACATAAACATGAGTGTGGCATCCACGATTTGACGCTGTTGTTCCTCAACTGTGATGGTGGCTTCCAGATCCCCATTCTGAGGACCATAGCTGCCAAACTGGGCATGATTGCCGCCATCAATCTCAACCCACATCGTGTCAGCAGGCAGGTATGGTGCGGCTGCTTTATATTTCTCCAGCGTTGCCAGACCGTCGCGATTGGCGATGATGGAAAGCACCGGAAAACCAGAGCCAGAAAGATCATTGCTTTCAGCAGGGTAGGCTGCCCATAGGATCAGTCCCTGCATCCCGACTGGATTATTATAAATATAGGAGGCTGCCATGGCACCTCCCAGTGAATGCCCACCGATAAACCACGTGGTTATTTCCGGATTGGCAGCCAGAACAGCATCAGCTCGGTTAACCCCAAATACTGCCAGGCTGAGTGGCATTTTGACCAGGAAAACGGAATAGCCGCCATTGGCAATTTCGCGCATCAAGGGTGAATAAGCCCGGTAGTCAACGCGACCACCAGGGTAGAAAATTAACCCGGTGGTGGGCGTGCGATTGGCTGGTGAGAATTGCAACCAGTACTGGCCTTCTGAAATTGTTACCCGTTCATCGGAGACAAGTGCCTGCAGTGCCGAAGCATCCGGTCGCGACGGGGTGCTGCCCCAGATCACAAACCCGGCGATCACCAGGAAAAGTATCAGCACCAATCCGATCAGGATCCGTTTGAGGATAGAGGTCTTGCCCTGTTTCTTTGATTGGTCGACAGTTGTTTTCGTAGAATTCTTTTTCATTTTTGATTGAACACCTTTTTAAATTATCTTCGCATTCTGAAACCCAAGCAATACTAATTGCCAAAGCCTCATTAACTTCGATTTATTGAAAATTTTTAGATTGAATTTTAATCGATATTCTGGAGGGCTTCCAGACGTTGTTTCGCCCAGGCATTTTCGGGATCAAAGGTGAGCGCCTGCCAGTAATTTAGTAGAGCCTGGTCTCTTTGACCACTTTTTTCAAAGACATACCCCAGTTGTCCCAACCCCCAGGCATCTTTTGGACGAGCCTGCAGGAAGGCTTCCAGATAGGGAATTGCTTCTTCATAATAT
>JACZIY010000276.1 GCA_014860845.1 Anaerolineaceae bacterium | reverse complement strand
GCCTTTTGGAAAGCTAACAATGTATTTTCCGGATACTGACCAGAAAAACCACGGTGAGCAATATTATTAATCATTAGCACACTCCTGGGAAAATAATGAGTCTCATTAAGGTTGTAGATTAAATTGCATCTACAGTTGAATGACCTCATCTTTTTTAATGGCGAGGAAAACTTTTTCACCTTCTCGCATGGGAAGTCCGCCTTCAAAAATGACATCAGCATTCAACCTGATTGCACCAGATTGCACACCATACCGAATGATATTGCCGTGCGAGATACTATTATAAATGGTTCCCTGCAGGTGGTAATTGTCCTCCCCTTCTTCAGGTTGCGGATCGACATGGATGATTTCAGGGCGGATGGCTACATCTTTACAATCCAGGTTCTCATTGACCGCTTTGCCAAATTCATCAGCTGTGAGAATGTTGTAATTGCCAATAAAGGTGGCTGCAAATTTTGTGCGCGGCCGTGAATACAGATCAATGGCTGTCCCACTTTGTTCAATGAATCCACTATTGAATAAATGAATCATATCCGACATGACCATGGCTTCGTCCTGATCATGGGTGACAAAAATGGTGGTGATATTCAGTTCTCTTTGAATACGTCGAATTTCAATCTGCAGGTTCCTGCGTAATAAGGCATCGATGGCTGAGAGAGGTTCGTCCAGTAACAGAACCTTCGGCTCTGTGACAATGGCACGCGCCAGGGCTACGCGTTGTTGCTGGCCACCGGAGAGCTGGCTGGGATACTGGTCAATTTTTTCTGACAAACCGACCAGAGCCAGAATCAGTTTCACTTTGGTATCGATATCCGTGCCTTGTACTTTCTTCATCTTCAGACCAAAGGCAACATTCTGAGAGACGTTCAGATTGGGAAATAATGAATACTGTTGGAAAACCATTCCAATACCACGGTCCCGCGGACTTACCTCGGTGATATCGTTGTCATCCAAAAAAACTTTTCCAGAGGTGACAACTTCAAGACCAGCCAGACAACGCAACAGGGTGCTTTTTCCACAACCGGAAGGACCCAGGAGCGTTACCAGTTGTCCTTTCTCGACTGTCAGGTGGATATCTTTGAGAACATGATTCTTACCAAAAAATTTGTTGAGATTTTCAAAGCGAATATAGGACATTTTTATCTCCCTTTGTTTTCCATTCTTTGTTGTTTGTCTCTACTCTGAAGATAAAGCACCAGGGCAGTGATCAGGAATGTGGTAACCATAATAATCACAAATACAGCAGATGCCTCTGTGCTGGATCGTTTCATCGCCAGAAATAGATATATCTGAACATTCTGGAAGGAACTACCGGTGATATTACGAATTAATACGTAATCACCAAAGATAATTCCAACCGCAAGCAAAGATGAGACAGTAATTCCTGAGATGATGTTTGGTACAATCACCCGGAAAAAGGCAGTTAATTTACTGGCACCTAACATCTCAGCTGCTTCGATGAGCATGGGCATATTGATCGCATGCATGCTGTTGCGAATGCCCTGATAGATATAAGGAAGAATGATGATACAGTAAGCACCGATAAGCATCACCAGGCGCAACCCCAAAAATCCTCCAACACCAGCATATAAAGATAGGATACTGACAGATAAGATAACTCCCTGAATGGTGTAGGGAATCATACAAAGGATCTGGACATACTTTTCTAATTTGGGGAAATAGATCGTAACAGCAAATAAAGCCAAAAGGGTAACCAGTACAGTCATCACAATGGGAAGGATACTGATGATGACAGTTCTCCCCAAAGTTAATAGAAATGCTTTATTGGAAAGTAAGCTGGCATAATGTCCTAATGTGAAACCCTGCGGTAGGATATCGGTCCACTTTTGAAACATGGAGTAGACAGCGGTTGCCACAAGTGGAATTAACAGATAAATGATAAGAATGATGATAACCAAATTGGAGGAAAATCTCGTCTTTTTCATCATCTCACCTTCCATTTCGTTGTTTGCCGGTTGATATAGTTGTTGATCATGATTGCCACGAGCATCAACAACATCATAACAACCGAAAGAGCTGCACCCAGATGGGGGCGGGTAGTCATGTCACCAGTGAACATGCCGGTAATATTGACAGGTAATAAAGAATAATTATTCATCAAAAGGGCATAGGCAGTTGCATATGCAGCCAGAGCGTTGGCAAAAAGTACACTCATGGTGCCAAAAATACTGGGTAATAATACCGGAATACCCACCTTAGCCCAGAAATCAAATGGATGGCCACCTAAAAGCATGTTCGCTTCTTTCCATTCCTGCCGGATTCCATGGAAAGCTGGGATAAGCAGCAGGGTAGATAGCGGGATTTGAAAATACACATACATTAACAACAGCCCCGTACTGCTGTATAAATCAAAGTTAGTCAGAAACTCAACACCATATGTTTTGGCAAACTGAGTGATAACACCAGAATTTCCAAGAATAATCATGTAAGCAAAAGCCAGTGGTACACCAGCGAAGTTGGACGTCATATTCAGTATGGTGAGAAATGCATTTCTAAATTTTCCACGCGAATTATGGGCAGCCTGGGCACCAAAGAACCCTATCAGGATTCCAAATCCAGTGGAAAGAATGGTAATTCTTAAACTGTTGATAATGGCTCTCTGGTAAGAGAGTTTTGTGAAAGCAGATATATAATTTTCGATGGTAAAAAAAATGTCAGGATCAGTTTCCGATTTAAAGCTACTGAGGATCATCATAATCAGAGGAAGAATTTCGTAAAGAAAAACAATCATCAGAAACGGTAGGAGAACGAGTAAATATATTTTTATATTTGTCTTTTTTTTCACGGAATCTCCTAAAATTTAATTATGGGGCGTATCGGCAATACGCCCCATAAATTTTTACAGCATTTGAACTTACTTTTAAGCCGATTATTGACTCATCAGAGGAATGATTTCTTCTTCCCATCGAGCAGCAATTTCGGCACCGACCTCAGCATAGCGAGCTGCGTCGGTAATCGGAATTGAATTCGCATATTGTGATTGTTGGATCGTCATATCCTGAATTTCTTTTGGAATGACAATATCGGTGCGGGTGGGAACAGCACCACCTTTTGCCAGGTTAATTTGGCCTTCATCGCTGAAGATGTATTCACGTGCCAATGCAGCAGCGAATGGATGAGGGGCATAGGCGTTGATCACAGAAGCATACCCACTGAGGATGGAACCGTCTGCGGGAACACCTACGGTAAATGCATAATTCGGGGTCTCGTTGCGATATGTCAGGGCATTGTAACTCCAGGTTACACCTAACTGAACTTCACCAGCCTGAATTCTTTGCAGAAGAATGTCGCCCTGATCAATGCGACCAGCTTTTGCCATCTCAGCCCAGAACTCGAATGCAGGATCTAAATTATCCATATCGCCGCCAAAGGCATAAGCTGTTGCCAAAACATTTGCCTGACCGGTTGCGCCACCAATGACATCACCAATGGTGACTTTGTAGGTACCGGCACGAACATCAGCCCATGAAGTTGGGGCTGGTTCTTCGGTGATATCTTCATTGTAAATGAATGTAGTAACACCTGTGTAAGCAATCATCCACATTCCGTCATCCGCTTTTGCCCAGTCGGGAACAGTATCCCAGTAGGATGTCTTATAACCCTGAACAAGTCCTCTGGTAATGGCTTCGGCAGTAAAACCAAGTCCAATATCACCAATATCTTTGGTTGGAGCATCTTTTTCATTCTCGAACATGTTCAGTTCTTCAGCAGAGCTCATATCGGTGTCGGCGTGCGTGATACCATACTCAGCTGTAAGTTCCTGCCAGGTCTCACCCCAGTTTGCCCAGGAATCAGGCATACCGACGGATTCAACATGACCCTCTTCTTTAGCGCCAGCAATAATTTCTTCGAGCGTGGCTTCATTCAGATTGACGGCTTCTTTTCCACCAGCGCCACCGCAAGCTGCCAAAACCATTGACATAATCGCGAATATGGCCAGGGTTAACATAATACTTTTTTTCATTATTTCTACTCCTTAGATTTTATTTATATACTGTATTGG
>JACZIY010000275.1 GCA_014860845.1 Anaerolineaceae bacterium | reverse complement strand
TGATCTTGATCCACGTTTCAGCTTTATGAGACTTGATCATGACGGGAAAATACGAATGGATTGTTCATCTCCGTATGCAATGGCAGGTTTGATTGGTTTAAAAGACCAATATGACATCGCGTTTGGCAATGATCCGGATGTGGATCGCCATGGGATTGTCACTCCATCCGGTGGACTCTTGAATCCCAATCATTACCTGTCTGTCGCCATCTGGTATTTATTCCAGAATAGGGATCAATGGAGAGCTGATGCCTGTATTGGTAAAACGATGGTATCCAGTTCAATGATTGATCGGGTAGCAAAAGCATTAAGTATGGAATTGGCAGAAGTCCCGGTTGGATTTAAGTGGTTTGTGGATGGATTATTGGATGGATCGTTTGGGTTCGGTGGTGAAGAAAGTGCTGGTGCTTCATTCTTAAGGTTTGATGGTGAAACCTGGACAACGGATAAAGATGGAATCATTCTAAATTTGCTGGCAGCAGAGATACTTGCTACAACCGGAAAAGACCCCCATCAAATGTACGTTGAGTTAACCAAACAATTCGGAAATCCGATTTACCAAAGGATGGATGCGCCTGCTGATCCTGTCCAAAAGAAAATTCTGAGTAATTTGAATCCTGAGAATGTAAAAGCGAATGAATTAGCAGGAGAAAAAATTCTGCAGAAATTGACCAGGGCACCATATAATGATGCTGCTATTGGCGGATTGAAAGTAGTGACTGAAAATGGCTGGTTTGCAGCCCGCCCATCCGGGACTGAGAATATTTATAAGATTTACGCTGAGAGTTTCATCAGTGAAAACCATTTAAAGCAAATTCAAGGTCAAGCACAGGAAATTGTAGGTGATGCTTTTAAGATTGGATAATAGGAGATTGGGATGATTGAATTACCAGAAGCTGCGGTATTATCAAAACAATTGTCGATTGAATTGTCAGGGAAAGTAATTGTTGATGTGATAGCAGCTCAAAATCCGCATAAATTTGCCTGGTATTCTGGAGATTCTGCATTATATGATGGTTATCTTTCCAATAAACAGATTGAGGGTGCTGTTTCGATTGGTGGACAGGTGGAATTATGGGCTGGTGATATGACGCTGGTGTTTAGCGATGGTGTGAACCTGCGATATCATCAAAAAAATGATCCATCACCGGGTAAACATCAGTTATTTTTGAAATTTAATGATGAAACCACACTCATTGCCACCATTGCGATGTATGGGGGAATGTTGTGTACACCAAAAGGTAAGAATGACAATCCATATTATCTGATTGCCAAAGAAAAACCTTCACCATTGAATGATTCATTCACACAGGATTTTTTCTTGAAATTAATTACCCCCAAAGATCAAAACCTCTCCTTAAAAGCATTCTTAGCAACAAATCAAAGAATTCCTGGCCTGGGAAATGGGGTATTGCAAGATATTTTATTCAACGCAGGATTTCATCCCAGGAAGAAAGTAGATACATTAAACGAAAAAGACAAGAATAGATTATTTGTAGCGCTAAAAGACACCTTATTTAACATGATGCAACATGGTGGAAGAGATACTGAGAAAGATATTTATGGAAATCCTGGAGGATATACTTCGATCCTCAGCAAAAATACACTGGGCAGTCCCTGTAAAAGATGTGGTGCACAAATCATGAAAGAAGCATATTTGGGAGGTAGTATTTATTATTGTTCCGGTTGTCAGTCGGTTTAGTTTTTTTACATTGAAAATCACAAATTTCCTTTATTAAATTTAGGAGTAAAACATGTTACTGTGTATCGATATTGGGAACACGAATATTAAGTTAGGACTTTTCAAAAATGATGAGATGGTACAAAGATGGAGAATTTCAACAGATCGGACTAATCTGGCTGACGAATATGGTGTACTGATTGGAGATTTATTTGAAACCAGAGGGCTATCCATTCATGAAATCACAGGGTGTGCGATCTCTTCGGTGGTTCCCAGCCTGACACAGGAATTTATAGAAATGTCAGAGAAATATTTTCTTCTCCAACCGACTATATATGGATCAGAAGTTGATATTGGCATGAAGATCAACACAGATTATCCATCCGAAGTGGGGCATGATTTGATTATGAATGCGTTGGCTGCAAGGAAATTATTCGGAAGCCCAGTCATCATTGTTGGTTTTGGAACGGCAACCTCTTTTGTAGCAGTCTCGGAATCCGGGAACCTCGAAGGTGTGGCGATTGGCCCAGGCGTTGTTTCGAGCTCAGAATCTCTCTTTCGAGCTGCATCTACATTACCACGGGTCGCTTTAACGCATCCGCAGGTAGCCATAGGCAAAAATACAATTCAATCCATGCGCTCTGGCATTGTATTTGGATTTGTGGGTATGGTTAAAGAAGTTGTTTCCAGAATGAAAAAAGAAATGTCTGGTGACCCCAAGGTTGTTGCAACCGGTGGAATGGCTGCTCTTATCGCACCTGAATGCGATGAGATTGATATTATTCAAACCAATCTGGCTTTGATTGGCTTAAAAGAAATGTTTGAACTTTGTAACAAAATAAATAAATAATTTTTTGGTTTATTATTCAGTTAATATTACAAATCCGATGACACCTGAGCCAGCATGAACGGATAAACCAGCGGTGAATTCTGCAAAGATTGGATTGGGGGGACAAGAAATTACAGTACATAGTTCCTGAAACAGGTTTTTTGCCCCCGTTAAATTATTCACATGAATAAATCCAATCTGGTCGATCTTTTTATCCCCAACAGATTCAATTGCCAAATCAATCAAGCGTCTCTGTGCTTTCTTCATGGTCCGAATCTTTTCCAATAATTCTAATTTTCCATCCTGTACGGAGAGAATTGGCTTGATATTTAATGTGTCTGCCAGACCCGCTGCCAATTTACCAACTCTGCCACTCATTGCAAGGTATTTCAATGTAGGTAAGGCTGCAAATACATGGAGCTTGTTTTTAACTTGTTCGATATCGGCTAATATTTCTTCTTTGGGGATGCCTTTTTGTGCTGCTTCTGCAGCTCTTAAAACGATCATTCCTTGTGCTAATGAGAGTTGCAAAGAATCGACAACGCTAATGTCTCTCTCAGAAAATTGTTCCTTTGCTGTTAACGCAGCTTGATATGTTGCACTCACTTTACTCGAAACACAGATACTAATGATCGCATCATATCCATTATCAAATGCATTTTGATAAGCTTTCTCAAATGCAGAAGGGGGAGGTGCTGATGTGGTTGGTAATTTATTGGTTTGATCAATGATTTCAAACAAAATTGCATCATTAATATCGAGACCGGTTGTGTAAATCGATTCTCCAAAATGAATGGTGATCGGCACCTGAATGATATTGAATTGCGCGGCAATATCAACAGGCAAACTTGAATCAGTATCGGTAATAATGGATATTTTTGTCATGGGTCTCCAATTTATTGAGTGTGATTTTCTATTTTTAACACCAATATCCTGATATTGGTTCACAAATGTATTTAATTATTTTGATTGATTTTTGCCCAACTATCTTTCAGGCTGACAGTCCGATTAAAAACGAACGAATCTTTTGTGGAATCAAGATCAACACAGAAATATCCCTGTCTTTCGAACTGAAAACGATCTCCTGGTAGTGAATTCTTTAATGATGGTTCAACCTTACTACCAGGAAGAATAGTCAATGAATTTGGGTTCAGGTTATCCAGGAAGGTTTTTCCTTCTTCCGTATTATCCGGATCTGATGTAAGGAATAAACGGTCATAAAGACGAATTTCGGCATCAAGTGCGTGTTGGGCTGAAACCCAATGAATGGTACCTTTTACCTTTCTTCCATCTGGCGAATAACCACCTCTGGTATCAGGATCGTATGTGCAATGAACTTCCAGAATTTCATCATTATCATCTCTTACAACATAGGTACATTTGACATAATAACCATATCTCAAGCGAACTTCATTTCCTGGTGAAAGTCGAAAATATTTTCTGGGAGGATTTTCCATAAAATCGTCTTTTTCAATAAAAAGAATTTTTGAAAAAGGAACCAACCGTTTTCCCGCAGTTTCATCTTCCGGATTATTAATCGCTTCCAATTGTTCAACCTGATCCTCAGGATAATTGTCAATCACCAATTTCAATGGATTCAGAACTGCCATTACTCTGTTAGCGGACAGGTTCAGGTTATCGCGGACACAGTGTTCCAATAACGAAATGTCCACAACACTTTCATTTTTTGCTACCCCAACCTTGTCGATAAAGTCGCGAATTGCTTCAGAGGTAAAACCTCTTCTCCGCATTCCACATAAAGTAGGCATACGTGGGTCATCCCAACCATTTACCAATTTTTTATCGGCCATCATTTTAAGAAAACGTTTACTCAGGATGGTATAGGAAATATTCAGTCGGGAAAACTCAATTTGACGAGGGTGGAATATTCCCAATTTTTCTACGAACCAATCATATAAAGGTCTGTGAGCTTCATATGCCAGATCGCATAATGAATGGGTGATCCCTTCGATAGAATCGGATTGGCCATGCGCAAAATCGTACATTGGATAAATGCACCATTTATCTCCGGTGCGGTGATGTGATGCATGAAGAATTCGATACATGACTGGATCGCGCATATTGATATTCCCTGAAGACATATCAATTTTAGCACGAAGAACCCGGGTACCATCCGGGAACTCTCCAATTCGCATCCGTCTGAAAAGATCTAGATTTTCGTCGATAGAACGATCCCGAAAAGGACTATTTTTGCCTGGTTCTGTAAGGGTTCCTCGATATTGTCGAATTTCATCTGGAGATAAATCATCTACATATGCATCACCTTGAAGAATCAATTGTTCTGCCCATTGATACAATTGTTCAAAATAATCAGAAGCATAAAACTCTCTGTCAGCCCAATCAAAACCTAACCAATGAATGTCTTCTTTAATGGCGTCTACATACTCTGTGTCTTCTTTAATTGGATTTGTGTCATCATAGCGTAAATTCGTTTTGCCCCCAAAGGCTTGCGCCATACCAAAATCAATGCAAATTGCTTTGGCATGGCCGATATGCAGGTAGCCATTCGGTTCAGGTGGAAATCTTGTGTGAACTGTCGTGAAGCGACCGGATTTCAGATCTTCTTCAATGGCTTCTTTTATGAAATTTGTATTCTCATATATTTCGGGCATAAGTATCTCCAGAAAAAAGTAATGTAATAAATTCTAATCGCCTTTAAGTATTGGCGCAACCTGAGAATTATTGCTTGAATGGTCCAACATCAGAATCAATAAATCCCCTCATCGAAAGGAGGGGATCAGGTAATCATTTAATCCGAATGAATCACTCAGCATTTGTCAAAGTGATTTTTTCCCTGTGCTGGACCATCATTCTTTTTCGTGTTGGAGAAATCAGAGTGAAAATACCTGACAATAGAAGTAAGATACCAATCAAATTCATTTGAATTGGCCAGGCATTTGCCCAATTCTGACCACCTTCAGCGAAAATATGTGTCGATGCTCCCCACACGGGAGCTGTCAGAACAGCTATCCCACATAAGAGAAGGGTGAAGGCAGCAGCAATTTTGTTAATGTCATCTGGTTTTGTTCCATCCAGGTGTAACTCATTCCAGATTCCAGGAATTTTAAAAATTGCAAAAACGATGAGTGTGAGAACTGTTACATACACCACGCCATCTGTTGGCATAGAGCTTCCTCGCAATAATCGGGATACAACCATGTGGATACCACCAATAATAATTCCCAAAATGAGAGAAATGATCGTATCACGATATCCATTTTGTCTTTTCTTGATCAGACCCACTAATGCTTTGACCATATAAACTCCGATGGCTGTAGTAATGATTACAAAGAGAATATACAACCAGCTATAAGGAGCTAATAAAGCCATTTTTTCGCTAAATTTTTCAGCTGCGAACGCTACACAGGTAGTACCTATGCCTGCCATGAGCGTAAATACAGAAGTTAATCCCATTAAAATAATCCCTGACACTCGTAACGTTTTTCCCCACCATTTATTCTTTGACATTGATATCCTCCTCAAAAAATTAAAATTATCTACGATTTAAACCACCATAAGAACCATAGCACTTAACATGTATAAGGAAGCGTACTTGAATAAACCAAAATTAAGTTTTTCAGAGGGTTTTATTAAACTGAAAACAGCAAGGATGATCAAGCCAGCTGAAAGAATAATCAATAATCTTAAATAACCGATCGCTATTCCGATTCCAATGGCCGCAACCCCAATGGTTAATGCAGCCAAAATACTCGAAATTGCTATGATCAGCCTGGTATTTGAAAACCCAAATTTTTGGTGAAAAGTCGGAATTCCGGCAGATATATAATCTTCATGGTAGCGCATGGAGAATGTCATGATATGAGTAGGGATCCAAAAGAGAATACTAAAAGCCAATGCAATGCCTACCCAATCAACGTGGCCAATACCAAGGGCTCTTCCAGCGAGTATTGGCATTCCACCAGCCAAACCTCCCCAAACGACAGACCAACAAGTTTTGCGTTTCAACCATATGGTGTAAATAATCACATCAAAGAAAATGCCACCAAAGACAATCAATCCATAAAGGTTATCAATGATAAATGCCAATCCTACCCCGATGATGGAAAGGATTAATCCAAGCAAAAACACCTCTCTGGGGGAGACAATGCCTGTTGCCAATGGACGATAACAGGTTCGTTTCATTTTTGCATCAATATCACGGTCATACCACATGTTAAAAACAGTACTACCGCTGATCGAAAAGAATAGACTGATTCCTACACCCAACAATTCAGGAAGATTGAATACCGGGCATTTGCAACTCATGAACCCTGCTAAACCGGTTGTTAAAAGCAGACCGGTTTGCAGGCTCTTGATCAACTTCCAATAGAGGGAGATTCTTTCTTTAATAATTTTCAAAGCAAATCCTTAATGATTGGTCGACATGATTACTTTACACATCGAAAACCGAAGCCTGGGCTGGTGTACGTTGGAATTGAACTATTCCGTACCCAGATGCGTAAATAATTCTCATAAACATCTTTACTCCCACCTCGCAGATAGCGGTAATGTTGTTCTTCATAAACATTGGACGTCCATTCCCATACATTTCCGGCCATATCATAAATCCCGTATGGGCTAGGAGAGTCTAATGTTACATAACCATCATATGTTTTTCCATTATAAAATCCAACCGGAGTGGTGCGGGAGCCTGTGGACTTCATATCCTCAAATGGGTCACGACTATTAATTAAGTTTGTATTATTGCGAGCAATCTCATACCCCCATGGGAATGGGCGATCATCCGTTCCACGTGCTGCTTTTTCCCATTCTAATTCGGTTGGCAGACGCCAGTTATAATACTCACAATATGCTTTCGCGCCATACCATGAAACCATTGTCATCGGATGGTTCGCCCATGTAGGTTGAGCTTTAAATACTGAGCCATCATAATCCAGCCGTAACATTGGATCATCAAGTGGAATGTGGATATAATTGCCAGGCAAAATTTCTTCCTCATGACGTCCACTGTTGAATTCATCCCCAGGATAATAACCAACTACTTCGTTGTTTATAATTTGGATATACCCATCCGATAGTGCTGAATTTAAATAGCTGGCAAATTTTTGATTGGTTACATTGGTGATCATCATCTCGAAATCATAATCAATATTCTTTTCCATATTAAATTGACCGGATAAAAATTCTCCTGCTGGAATGGTCGCCCAGGCGTTTGGGTCAATACCAGTATCATAAACGGGTGCTGGTGAATTCACATCTACTGGTTTGCAGGCAGTTAGTAATAGAATAAATGAAATCAGTATCAGAGTCAGCTTTTTCATCCGCGTTCCTCCCCATAAGACTCTAATTTTTCATGGACTTCTTGTGACCACCTGCCGTTTTTCTTGAACAAATCAATCAAACGCCAGACCATGAGGGCTGCGAGTGCAAGCAACACAATAACCAGTCCAATATCTCCAAGGAGGGTAGTGATATTGACGACAGGTTGTTGGTAAGCTTCCTCAACAAATAAACGTTTCATTTCATATACTGTTACTGCACCAAAAGCCAGGTCGGAGAAGATTATGATTGACCAGCCAAACCATTGCCTAGCCTTGCCTTTAAGTCCTGCAAAATCTGCATAATACATTAATAAGATTGTGGCTGTCAGCGTAGCCAGGATATGCCAGTGACCTGTAAGTATCAATTTTTCATCCATAAATGGCCAATTTCGGAATATTTCATCCAGTTTAACGGCTACAAAAATGCCAATTCCGCTGACGGTAAAGTTCATAAAGACCATTTGCCAGGTAACTCCAAATTTCAAAGGATCTCGGACTAACGCTGTTACTCCCTGATAAAAATTACCTTTTTTGATTCCTTTTTCTGCCAGGCCTTCTCGAATCAACTTGTTCCAGGAGAAAATAACCAACAACAAAGCACCCAACATTGCTACGGTAGAGCCACCATAAATAACTGCGTGTGCAACTCCTTCAAAAGGCACCACCAACCAGGTACCCATAGAAAGCACTATGGAACCTACAATCATTAAGGGCATGGCAATTTTATGAAGTATTCCTTTGAAATCCATATATCGACAAATGATCAGCGTACACGCAATTGCAATCAGCGCTAACATGATGTGCAGGTGTCCGATGATTGATTTTTGCAAAGTCGTTTTGACTGGTTCACGCACTACATTTTCGGCCAGAAATGTGAAAAACCCATTGCCATAAAATGAGCCAGGAATTGCCCCGAAAAGCGCAGATGCCAAAGTAACAATTGATACTGAGAAAAACGCAATTCTTTCCAGATTAAACCCGGCTCTAGTATGCGCATATTCTCTATTCTTCACCTTATATTCCTTGCGCCATGGCCACAGTGCATAGGCAAGCGAGCATCCAGCAAAGAAAATTAAAGTCAGACCTGCAATATAGACCCCATGCATGATCCAGCTGGTTCCCCAATAAGCAAAAGGTAAACCTCCAAAGATTGCAGCCAGATATCCGAATGTGATTGTGCTATTAATTTGAACACGTTGATTTTCTTGCATGGCAACCAGGTCTGTTATCATATACGTTTCAATCGCGATTACTGCCATGGCAATGGTGTGATACAGAATAATTAAGCGCCCTTCTCTTTCTGATTCAACCAGATCGATTCCGAATGTTTTAACGATGACACTTTTTACACCCAGATCTGCCATAGGTCCAGATAATGATCCAAAGAATGCAGAGATCAACGCACATAAGGCGATTGCGACGAGAATCAGACCTTTGGTGGATGTAAACAGATAATTAAATCGGGATTTTAAAGCCAGCATTGACGCTCCTTCAGAAAAATTTCGAGAACTTATATTGTGTAATTTTGCACATGTTAGCACGTTGATGATTGAAAGTCATTAACAAAAGTTAATATCAGCGTGATTTCGATTAAAAAATCTTTTAACAGAGATAATTTTTGAATTGTCAGATTTAAACAGAAAGGTGAGAACCCGGTTGCGTTTTTATGCTTTTAATTCTCACCTCTTCTGATCATTTTTTTACTTCTTGAAAGTTAGCATTGAAAGGATTTCAATCAAGAGCATTCGTCCATTTTTGCCATAAATTGGGGATGATAAGAATAATGACCATCGCCAGGCTGGCAATGGGGGCCAATGCAAATAATGAAAAGCGACCCAACTCCTGTGCAGTACTGATTGCTAATGGAATTCCAACAATCAACTCCGTTACCCCTGCTAATAGCCCAATCGGAACTAACCAATTTTTGGGTTTGGTTAAAATTCCAAAAGTAACAATCGCCCATCCAATCATTGCTACCCAATGAAGACTGACCACCAGATAAAATATGGGAGTTCCTACAGTGATGATTCGGCTTGTGCTGGATACACCATTCATGAAGCAGAAAATGTAGGTGACACCACTTCCCATGCCCAATAAGATTCTACTCCACGGGATTTCTCCAACTTTCCAAAGGAAAACAAAGTAGAAAAGGATATAAGGAAAAAACAACATGAAATAAACAGGTGGTAAGCTGGCAGCCATGAATGGAATATTAATAAAGAAGCTGGCTAATAATGCTAAAACGATCCCAATGATTGATAGGGTATATGCCCAGTTTTTCTTTACAATAAAGCCATAAGCACTGACGAGGAAAAAGGCGGATGCAAGAAATCCCACATCACCCAATCCAGGATGGATATATTTCAATAAAATCTCACACCCTGGCTCAGCAGATTCAGCAGACATGCCAGCTACATACCACTGAAAAAACAATACAAAATGACCGACAATACCGATGATAGCGGCGATGAGCGTCATGATTCCACCTAAAACAATTTTATTCTTCATTTTTTCCTCCAAAATTCTTTAATCTCTTGTAATAAATATCACAAACGGCAGTTTTCAGCTTTGACTTAAAGCAAATGGTGCAAGTCAAACCTATTATTCTTCACTCATATGGCAGGAATCGCAGCCTTTGTAATACGCCCTGTTATTATGGGCAGCCACATAAATGATAGTGTTCGACTCAACATAAAAGTTGCAATCATTCAGGAAATTCGATTTATCATCCCATTCATAGATTTCAATGTCACAACCTACATAGACCAAGCCTTCCAGATGGTTATTACACAATTGTCCTGAAACCACCTGGTCAAAACTCATCATTTTCCTCTTAATTTCGATTTGTTGAGGTTCGGGTTGGGTTTCCGTCAGTTCCGGAAATGGATCTGTACGATCACGATAAGTGATCATTCCAGGTGAACACAGAGATCGTGCATCCATACATGCGCTTAACAAGGTTAAGAAAATAAGTGTAAAAATGAGAAGAATTTTGTTATTCATTTGCATCCCTTAACTTGAAAAATTTGATTATTGAATTTGTAATATATTTCACATATAAATTCTTTGACTTAACGCAATTAGGCGAAATAACCAAGTTAGAAAATGGAAAGAAATTATTTTCTGCTATAGTTAATCGAGGAGAAATACATGAAAGAATTAGCATTGTTATTTGACCAGAATCCAGTGTTTGCAGCATTGTCGGAAGAAAAAAAGATTCTGGTTAAAAAGACGGCAATCTCCAAGCGATTCGTAAAAGGTGAATTGATTGCTGTTGATGGGGATATCTGGCCATACATGTTTTTAATTACCAATGGAAGTATTCATGCATCAAAGAGTTCGGTGGAAGGCCGCAACCTGGTCGTAACGACTTTTAATGAAGGTGACATTTTTTGGGGACTAGCATTCTTTTATGAAACAATGCCAATGCCTGTTTCTCTGGAGGTTGCTGAGAATACCAGCATTATGCTATGGTCAGCTGAGTGTTTGATACCAATTCTCAAAAGTGAAGGCGCAGCAGCATGGGAATTATCTCGCTTGATGGTTTACAAAATGATACGAGCAAGTGAAATTCTAGAAGAGATGACATTTCAGCCTGTGGCAGGGCGTTTAGCAAAATTATTGATGGAAACAGTCCGTGATCAAGAAAATGGGCCGGTTACCAGAAGTTTAACTTTAGATGAAATGGCTGCCAGAATAGGGTCAACCAGAGAGATGGTTTGTCGTTTCCTGCATCGATTTGCTGATGATGGAATAATTGATATTACCCGTACAGAATTCAGAGTGATGGATTCTACGCGATTGGCTAAAGTAGCATCGAATTCTAAAGGATGAATGAATATTTCTATAAATTGAAGAATTGGAAATAATCTTATTTGTTGGGTAAATTTTTTATATGGATTTTCCAGGAAGACCAGGATTCTGAGGACTAATTTCATTGATATGCTGGTATGTTTTGGCAAGTATCATTTATAATTTTTAGCATGCGAAATTTTTTTTCATTTGTTTATGTTGGTTTGTTCCTTTTAATTTTTTTATTAACCGGATGTCAAAATAAAACCAATGGGGAACAATCGACCAATCAGAATTCGACCGATTATTTATATTTGGAAAATAAAGGCTCAGATACAATGGTCAATCTGGCATTATACTGGGCAGAAGAATATCAGAAGCTGCATCCCGAAGTTCGAATTTCTGTTACTGGAGGGGGAAGTGGAACCGGAATTGCGTCACTAATCAATAATACAGTTGACCTGGCAAATGCATCCCGGAAAATAAAAAGTGAAGAAATTGAAAGCGCGAACAAGAATGGGGTGGAACCGATCGAATACGTTGTTGCAAGAGATGCGATTGCTGTAATTGTTCATCCGGATAATCCTATCAATCACTTAACTTTGCAGGAAATTTCAGATATTTACACAGGGAAAATCCAGAATTGGAATGAATTAGGTGGCGAGGACAGACCAATTGTTCGCCTCTCTCGAGAAACAAATTCAGGAACGCATGTCTACTTCCTTGAAGTAGTCATTCGCCTCGGAGATTCCGATGATAAGACAATTTTCTCAGCGAACACCTTATTACTGCCCTCATCCGAGGGAATCATAGCTGAAGTACGGGAAAATCGAAATGCAATTGGTTATGATGGATTGGGGTACATCACTGAAGAAGTAAAGGTGCTTGGTATTGCCAGCGAAGAAGGATCGGATTACATATTTCCAACATTAAGCTCTGTCAATGATAACCTTTATGCCATTTCTAGAAATTTATACATATATGCCCCGGGTACACCACCATCTTTCGTAAAAGATTACCTTGACTGGATCATGACATCAGAAGGGCAAAAAATTGTTGAGGATTTAGGTTTCATTCCAGTTAAATGAGGAAAACTATGAAAGAAAATCAAACAAGGATTTTTGAAAAAGTAATCACCCGATCAATTCAATTTTCGGGGTATTCATCTATCCTTTTTGTTTTATTGATTTTGTTTTTTCTTTTATCTGAAGGAACACCAGCGCTTTTTGATGTTCCTTTATCTCAATTATTTTCTGAGAGATGGTATCCAATTGAGGATTACTATGGGATTCTTCCATTAATATTGGGTTCTCTGGTGGTCACCTTAGGAGCATCGTTGATAGCAGTACCGTTTGGTATTCTTACAGCGGTATTTATCGCAGAAATTGCGCCAAATTGGCTGCAGGAAATTATGAAACCGTTGGTTGAGTTATTGGCGGGTTTACCAAGTGTGGTCCTTGGTTTTTTGGGGATTCTGGTTGTTTCTCCTTTCCTGCGTGATAGTCTGAATTTACCTACTGGACTCACGGCTCTGACGGGGTCTTTATTATTAGGTGGTATTGCCATTCCTACCATTGTGTCTATTTCAGAAGATGCGCTTAATAATGTGCCGGAATCCTACAGACATGGCTCACTGGCTTTGGGGTTGACACGCTGGCAGACAATTTGGGGGGTAACTGTCCCTGCAGCCCGATCAGGCATTCTGATGGCAGTTATGTTAGGTGTTGGAAGGACAATTGGAGAAACCATGACCGTCATGATGGTTACCGGAAACGCTCCAATTCTGCCCACTTCATTGCGAGCATTGTTTATGCCCATTCGCACGATGACCGCCACGATCGCTTCTGAAATGGGGGAGGTTGCCACGGGTAGTCCGCATTATCATGTTTTGTTTTTCATTGGTATGGTTCTGTTTTTATTCACCTTGTTGGTAAATGTAATTGCCTCCAACATCAGCTCTCGGAAATTAAAGCGGGCTGAGAGGATTTTATCCTGAGAGAAGATATGCAAACTGCAAAAAAATCAAATGTGATTAAACAACTTCGTATAGAAAAATTAGGTTTTTCGGTATTAACGTTACTATCCATTGCTACTGTCATCCCAATAATTGCAGTTGTTATCTATATCATATATTTGGGAGCACCAGCTTTATCCTGGGAGTTTGTTTCTGCGATGCCCCGTGATGGCATGAGAGCAGGCGGAATCTGGCCAGCGATTGTAGGAACTTTCTATTTGACGATAGGTACCGCAATCTTCTCTGTCCCTTTAGGGATCGCAGCTGCGATATATTTATCGGAATATGCACCTGTTAATAGAGTTACACAATCAATTCGCCTGGCGATTATTAATCTAGCCGGAATACCTTCCGTTGTGTATGGCTTATTCGGTTTAGGGTTGTTTGTTATCTTCCTGAATTTCGGAACCAGTATATTATCTGCGTCTCTTACGCTGGCGATCATGACACTGCCTGTGATCATCAGCACTACAGAAGAAGCACTGAGAGCGGTTCCACAATCCTTCAGAGTTGTGAGTGTATCATTAGGCGCTACCAAGTGGCAGACAATCTGGCGATTGGTTTTACCACAGGCAATCCCTGGAATATTGACAGGTGTTGTCCTCGGGTTGGAACGTGCAGCAGGTGAAACAGCTCCCATTTTATTCACAGGGGCTGCTTTTTTCCTTCCAAGATTGCCGAATTCTCCCCTGGATGCGACCATGGCGTTGCCATATCATTTATTTGTGATCTCCACTCAGGTACCCGGTATGCCCATCCAGATTCAATATGGAACAGTTTTGGTGTTGCTGGTGTTTGTCCTGATCATGAATATTATAGTCACCATGATTCGTTCCCGTGCCCGGGCGAAAAGGCAGTGGTAATATGGATAAAATAATTGTAGAAAATCTTTCCATTACCTATTCGGATGGGGTTGAATCTTTGTTTGATATCAATCTTCGGATACCCATCAACCAGATTACAGCGTTGATTGGTCCATCTGGTGGGGGTAAATCAACTTTCTTACGTGCATTGAATCGGTTAAATGATCTGGCAGATGTAGCAAAGACAACAGGAAAGATATTAATTGACGGAATCGACATACTTGACCCAACACTGGATGTAATCGCTTTACGACGAAAAGTCGGAATTGTATTTTCTCGACCATTACCGCTGCCATTATCCATTTATCAGAATGTCTCTTATGGATTGGAATTAATGGGGGAGAAACGAAAAATTGTATTGGATGATGCAGTGGAACGCGCTTTGCGATTGGCTGAATTATGGGATGAAGTGAAAGAACGGTTACAGGATCCAGCCAATTCTATTTCTGGTGGTCAACAACAGCGTTTATGCCTCGCACGTACATTGTCCTTACAACCTGAAATCATCATGCTGGATGAACCGACATCAGCACTTGACCCAGTCTCCACTGCAAAAATTGAAACATCTCTGAATGAACTCAAGAAAGATTTCACAATTATCATTGCTCCACATAATACACAACAAGCCGGACGAATCGCTGACTATGTCGCTTTCTTCTTACAAGGCAAGTTAATCGAATTTTCCAGCGCTGAGGAAATCTTTACAAACCCTAAGGATGAAAAAACACAGGATTACATTTCTGGAAAATTTGGTTAATAAGAAACGATCCGTTGAAGTTTTTATTTGATTTGTTGATTTGGATCAATAAAATTAAGTCATTATTGATTTGTTATGCTTTGATGAAAAATTTGGAGGAACAATGACACGACCAACATGGGATTCTTACTTCATGAAAATAGCGGAAGATGTTGCAGTACGCTCAACCTGTGATCGAGCAAAGGTGGGGGCGGTATTGGTAAAAGATAAGCATATCATCTCGACTGGTTATAACGGCTCACCTGCAGGATTGGAACATTGCGATGATATTGGTCATTTGATGGTCGATGGTCATTGTGTTCGCACAGTTCATGCTGAAGTGAATGCCATTATTCAGGCAGCTGTTTTTGGATTGGCAACAAAAGATGCGTTCTGTTATGTGACCCATTTTCCGTGTCTAAATTGCACAAAAATGTTAATTAACGCCAGAATCTCCAAATTAATTTATCTCAATGCATATCGAGTTGATCCAATTGCGCTTGAATTCCTCGAAAAAGCGGGGGTAATTATGGAACAATATTCTACTGAGGATTAATTGTCTGATTGAACTCAGAAATAAAATTAATTTACTTACCGAGAGGCAATAAATTCCTTCAAAATCGTATTCATAATACCGCCATCTTTAAAATATTGAATTTCAATGAAGGTATCGATTCTCAATTTGACATCAAAATTGATTTCTTCAACATTGGAGCTTAAAGCTTTTACCTGAAGGATTTTCCCTGGCGAAATAGCTTCTGTATTGTTGATGGTGAATTTTTCACTACCATCGAGCCCAAAGGTTTTTAAATTTTCACCCGGTAAAAACTCTAATGGCAAAATACCCATCCCAACCAAATTGGATCGGTGGATACGTTCAAACGATTCTGCTATGACCGCTTTTACACCTAATAGCATCGGACCCTTTGCTGCCCAATCACGTGAGGAACCAGTTCCATACTCTTTCCCAGCGATCACAATCAGATCAATTCCTGCGTGTTGATATTTCTGTGAGGCATCAAATATGCTCATTACCGCACCGGATGGAATATAACGTGTCATGCCGCCTTCAATACCAGTCAATAGCAAATTCTTAATGCGGATGTTCCCAAAAGTCCCGCGGGTCATAATGCGGTCATTCCCTCTACGAGATCCAAAAGAATTGAAATCCTGGGGTTGAACACCATGGGTTACCAGAAATTCTCCCGCTGGACTTTTTAATGGAATTGCACCAGCTGGAGAAATATGGTCGGTGGTGACGGAATCTCCTAAAACAACGAGCGCATGAGCATCATCAACAGTAACAGATGAACCTTCTGGTGATAGATTTTCAAAATATGGTGGTTCCTGCAAGTAGGTGGAATTGTCATCCCATGCATAGGTTTTTTCAGAACTTGTTTGCAGCGTGTTCCAATCAGCATTACCCGAAAACACATTTCCATAGTTTTTGATAAATAAATCTGGTTTGACGACAGAATGCAAAATGTGCTGGATTTCAGAGGAAGTTGGCCAAATATCACCCATGAAAACAGGTTTTCCATTGTGACCATATCCGATAGGATCTTTTGTTAAATTGATATTTACCGTACCAGCCAACGCGTATACGACTACGAGTGGGGGAGAAGCCAAATAATTTGCCAGTGTGTGAGGATGAATTCTGCCTTCAAAATTTCTATTTCCTGAAAGAACCGCACTGGCAATAATCTTTTCCTTTTCTATGAAATCAACAATTTCTTTGTGGAGGGGACCACTATTGCCAATACAAGTTGTGCATCCATAACCCACCACATGAAATCCAAGTTTTTCCAGATCTACCATTAAACCACTTTGGGTGAGGTATTCAGTGACAACCCGAGAACCAGGGGCAAAACTGGTTTTTACGTATTCCGGGATAGTAAGTCCTTTTAAAGCTGCTTTTTTGGCAACCAAACCGGCTGCAATCATAACCGTTGGATTGGAGGTATTCGTGCAGGAAGTAATGGCTGCGATGGCAGTAAACCCATGTGATAAATGAAATGATTTCCCAGCATAATCGAGGGAAAAAGTCTTCTGTGCTTCATTTTCCGGATAACCAAATCCCATTTGATTGCGAGGTTGGACTATGCTGATTTGAAAATTTTCTTTAACCGACTGCAATCCCATGCGGTCCTGTGGCCGTTTTGGGCCAGCCACACTGGGCTCTATTTGACCCAGATCAACCTCAATTACCTCAGAAAATTCTGGGGAAGGTTGATGTGATTCACGGAATAGATTTTGTGTCCGGTAATACTTCTCAACCAGATCCAGATGTTCTTCATTTTTGCCGGTTAATCGCAGATAATTCATTGATTGCACATCGAATGGAAAATAAATCATGGTTGCTCCACTTTCCGGGGTGATATTGGCAATCATTGCCCGGTCAGCCAGGCTCAGGTGATCCAGTCCTTCTCCAAAGAACTCGACAAACTTATCAACTACGCCTTTTTTCCTTAGAATCTGGATGATGGTCAATGTCAAGTCTGTGGGCGTTAATCCTTCTCTTAATTGTCCTTTCAGGTGAACGCCAATTACATCCGGGGTGAGAATTTCGATCGGTTGTCCCATCATAGCAGCAACTGCTTCAATTCCTCCAACTCCCCAACCTACAATGCCTAACCCATTGATCATCGTTGTATGGGAGTCAGTACCTACCAGCGTATCAGGAAAAAGATAAGTATCGCCATCTGTTTCATTGGTCAAAACAGATTGGGCAAGATACTCCAGGTTCACCTGGTGAATGATTCCAGTCGATGGTGGGACTATTCGCAAATTCTTAAAAGCGGAGCTACTCCATCGCAAGAATTGATATCGCTCAAAATTACGTTCAAATTCATTTTTTGAGTTTTGATCCACAGCATCTTTTTGTGCGGATACGTCCACCATGATTGAATGGTCAATTACCAGATCGACCGGGATAATGGGATTGATTTTTAACGGGTCTCCACCAATTCGTTGAATTGCAGCTCTCATCGCAGCCAGATCATTTAGCACTGGAACCCCAGTGAAATCCTGAAGGACTACTCTGCCGGGGAAAAAAGGAATCGGTTGACGAAGCTCATGATGGGGTTGCCAGTCAGCGAGTTTATTGGCGTCATTTTCGGTGATGGATTTGCCATTGATATTTCTGAGCAGGCCTTCAAGCAAAATGCGAATCGAAAAAGGCAACCGATCCAAATAATTCGGTTTCTCTGGATGTAATTTGGAGAGGTGGAAAAATTGATAATCCTTTCCATTTATAGTGAGAATAGATTTTGTTTTACGTAAACCTGTTTTCATTATTTACTCCTGAAGTCCTAAGAAATTGTTGATGATTGCATTAGCAAATTCATTGGTACTCAAAGCTGTGGAACCAGTCACAAATTGCGCCAAGTCATGGGTTAATTGTCCATTATTAATCGTCTTTTCCAAGGCTTTTGTAATGAGTTCGGCTGCTTCATTCCATCCCAAATATTGCAGCATGAGGACGGATGACAGGATCAAAGAGGAAGGATTGGCCAGGTTCTTCCCGGCTATTTCAGGAGCTGTACCATGAGTCGCTTCAAAAATGGCAATCCCGGTCTGATAGTTTATGTTTGCTCCTGGTGAAATTCCAATCCCGCCAACCTGGGCAGCCAGTGCATCTGAAAGATAATCACCATTCAAATTACTGGTTGCAATCACACTGAAATCCTGAGGGTAAAGCAATAAATTCTGGAAGGCAGCATCGGTAATAACATCATTCATCCAGATCCTTCCGTTACTCAACGCCCAATCTTTTTCTTTATTGGCTTCAGTAATTCCCGTATTCTTTTTGGTGTGTTCAAATTGGGGGGCTGTGTAAATGAAATCTTTGTATTCACTTTCAGCCAGTTCATATCCCCACATGCGAAAGGCACCTTCAGTAAACTTCATGATATTGCCTTTGTGAATCAATGTGACGACTGGTTTTTTATTTCTGATGGCAAATTCAATAGCTGCCTGGATTAACCTCTGACTACCTTCCTTTGAAATGGGTTTGATGCCCAGCCCAACGGATCGAGGAAAGCGAATTTTTTGGTAAGAATCGGGCAATTTTTCCTGTAACCAATCCAAAAACATTTTTGATTCCTGGCTATCCGCTTCCAATTCAATACCTGAATAAACATCTTCTGTATTCTCCCTGAAAATAGTTACATCAATTTTTTCAGGTTGTATTACCGGAGCGCTTATGCCTTGAAAGTATCGAACAGGTCTTAAACACACATATAGATCCAGATCTTTTCGCAGAGCTACATTTAATGAGCGAATACCACCACCAACAGGCGTTGTGAGAGGACCTTTGATCCCAACCACAAATTCTGAAAAAGCATTTAGAGTCTCTTGTGGGAGCCATTCTCCGGTTTGATGAAAGGCCTTTTCTCCGGCAAGCACCTCTTTCCAAATGATTTTTCTTACAGATTGGTAGACTTTTTCAATAGCTGTGTTCACTACCAATAGCATTGCAGCAGTCACCTCCGGTCCGATGCCATCGCCAGTGATGAAGGGGATGATTACCTGATCGGGGACTATTAATTTGTTATTGACCATTTGAATGGATGTAGATGAATTGATCATGGTTTTCCTTCCTTAGTATCAGAGTTATCATTCATTTAAAAAAACAATATAAACCCTTGACTTTTAATGGTTTAATTCCTATAATCATTATATTCAATTTCGGGACGGTGTCCCATTCTGCGGTACAATTTTATGGAAAATGATAAAGTTCAAACAATTGAGCGACTGATTCAAATCATGGATTGCTTTACCATTGATCAAAATGATTTGGGTGTAAGGGAAGTAGCCAGATTGACTGGACTCTCTCCCAGTGCTTGCGGTCGTTTAATGATGGCATTAAAGAATCAAGGATTATTGTTACAAAACCATGAATCCAGATCCTATTCTGTTGGTTCAAAAAGCCTTCGATGGGCAGAAGTTTATACGACCAATCTTGATATTAGAAATGTAGCTTTACCGGTCATCAATGAACTATTGCTGGAAACGAAAGAAACCATCAGCCTTTATATTCTGGATGGGGATGAACGTTTATGTGTTGAGAGAATGGAAAGCGCTCAGAATGTTCGTATTGTTGCCAGAATTGGGAGACGATTGCCATTGTATGCTGGTTCGGCGGGTAAGTTGTTGTTAGCCTTTCTCCCGGAAAAAAGGCAGGAGGAAATTCTTAATCGTACCAATTTTCAGCCATTTACGCATAAAACAATCACTGATATTAAGGTACTAAAAGAAGAATTGAAGACTATTCGTAAACAGGGTTATGCTTTCAGTGATGGAGAATGGGTAGAGGATGCTGCTGGAATTGCAGCTCCTATCTTTGACATGAAGTCGGATATTCTGGGTGCATTAACCATTTCCGGTCCATCTTTTCGATTTACCTCTGAAAAAATTAAACTGCACAAAAATAGTATTATCAAGGCGGCTGAACATATATCCCGAGATTTAGGGTATATAGGTACACAGATTTATCAAAACCATCCCCAATAATTAAATGAAGAGAGTTTATCTCTCTACAAAACATTAATTGGAGTGTCCATTCAAGTTATTTATAGCCAAATGATATTTTAAAAAGGAGTGTCACCATGATGTCGTTAGAGGAAAGAATTGCAGAGCAATTACCTGATTGGCGGGAACGGGTAAACCGGTTACGAAATGAATTTGGAGATTTTAAGGTTTGTGATGTAACCGTTGCTCAAATTTATGGGGGCATTCGAGGGGTTCAAATTCAAGTCAGTGATATTTCTTATGTTGATCCGTATGAGGGAATTCGCATTCGTGGATATTCAATACCAGAATTGTTGAAGATTTTACCGAAGCTTCCTGGAGCTGAGTTTCCGTTAGCTGGAGGTGTTTATTATTTACTCTTGACGAATGAGCTACCAACCTTTGAAGATGCCATGATTGTAGAAGAAGAGTGGCGTCAAAGAAGTTTGATCCCAACTTATGTTTACAACACCATCCGTCGTATGCCCAAGGACACACATCCGATGACTTTATTTTCGATCGGGATTATGGCATTGCAAAAGGAATCCATCTTTGCAAAAGAATATGAAATTGGTGTGGTTAAAGATGATCATTGGCGCTATTTCTTACAGGATTCATTAAACCTGACAGCAAAATTGCCCGGGTTAGCAGCCTTTATCTATAATCTGAAATACCAGGATGGAATTTACCTTCCTCCCAAAGCAGATCATGATTGGAGCGCAAATTTTGGGGTGATGATCGATCGAGAAGGCGACCCAAAATATTACGATCTTTGCCGGTTATTCTTTTTCTTGCATTGTGACCACGAAGGTGGGAATGTCTCTGCTCACGCTACACATCTGGTAAGTTCAGCGTTGTCAGATGTATATCTCTCCTGTGCTGCGGGTATGAATGGATTGGCAGGACCGCTGCACGGCCTGGCGAACCAGGAGTGTCTCAAATGGCTTTTGGATGTCCGTCAATATTTTAATGGTCTCCCCACGCAGGAACAATTGGAGAGCTTTCTTCGTCTCTCATTGTCAGAAGGAAAGATTATACCTGGTTATGGGCATGCGGTTTTAAGAACCACGGATCCGAGATTTACCGCGCAACTGGAGTTTGCCAGACGAAAAAAATTAGACAGTGATCTACTTAAACTGGTTGAAATGGTGTATGCAGTACTTCCTGGAATCTTAATGGAAAATGGCAAAGTCAGTAACCCATGGCCAAATGTGGATGCGATAAATGGCGCTTTACAATATCACTTTGGTGTTAAGGAATTTGACTTTTATACAGTTTTATTCGGAGTGAGTAGAATATTGGGTTTATCAGCTCATATCGTTTGGGCAAGAGTATTATTGAAACCGATCGAACGACCAAAATCCCTGACAACTTCGATGTTGGAGGCCATGATTTCGAATGACTAATAGGTAGGAAACAGAAATTACTTCAAAGCGAAAATATTGGAACGAGGAGAAGAAATGGAAAATGGCTCTTATAAAATTTATGGTGATAAATTAGTTCTTAGAACCCGGAATCGATTATGTGACACGGTTGATGAATTAATCAATAGTAATTTGTTTTTAGACTTATTGAGTAAGTACGTCCGCTATTTATTCCGCCAGCAATCACGATTGTTACGGGTTTTCTTTAACGAAGAGAAAGTTACACCCGAAGAATTAAAAACGATGCAGACGACATTGTTGTTACTTTCAAAATTGCCAGCAGATCAGGTGTGCAAGATTGTTCCTGAAAGTATGACATTTTTTGAGGATCTTGATTTGCTCAGTGATTTTGTGGAACAATTTTATAATTTTTGGCGAAGCTTACAACGATTGGTGGTTCTCGATTCGGTGGATGATCGCCTTGATAAACGGCCATACAGATCTTTTACGGAAACCGTAGAAAAATTGATGCATGTAGTGCGTAGTGCTCAACGTGATATCCTGGAAAATATTTCTGGGAGCCATCCCAGAGTGTACCGCCAGGTCAGCGCTGGAGCGAATATTGCCGCAATCACACTGCCGTATCAGATGCCATTCATATGTGAATATGCAGATAGACTATGCGATATTCTGATGACCCGTCAGGTATTAATTTATCCCCCATTGATATTTAATACACCTAACAACAAAAGAAGTGGAAAATTCAAAAGAGTTGAAACTAATCCCATTGATCATCTTAATATAGATCCGGAAGAGTGGTTGTGTTACCCTGCCAAGGTTGGTGAATTAATCATCCTGGTTTATTTCACGGTGCAATGGTTTGAGTTGGGTTTTTCATTAAGTAATCTATTTGAACTGGCTGAAGATGCAGATTTAAAGAAAAAACCGGATGCGATTTATTTTTATGGGATCCCCGTTGAGGGGGAGAAAGATCCGGAAACAACCGAGACAATTTTTTATGATGATTATGAAAATGACATTCTTATTGGTACTGTGCCGTTCCGTAAAGAATATGCTTATTTTGGTTACCTGAAGAAAATGATTCTGACTTTGCATAATGTTAAGATGATGAAAATGGGCAGAATGCCATTTCATGGGGCTATGTTCCATATTGTCTTAAGGAATGCTGGTACATCCAATGTGCTGTTGATTGGAGATACTGGTGCGGGAAAGTCAGAGACATTGGAAGCGCTGCGGGGTATCATCGAAGATCAGGTGGAGGATCTGGTGATTATTGCTGATGATATGGGATCGATCGATATTCTTCCTGATGGCAGGATCATGGGGTATGGCACCGAAATTGGCGCATTCGTTCGGTTGGATGATTTACAAAAAGATTATGCTTTCGGCCAAATTGACCGATCCATCATCATGAATCCGGATCAGGTAAATGCACGGGTTGTATTACCGGTTACTAAATTTAAGAGTGTTGTGGAAGGATACGAGGTTGATTTTGTTCTGTATGCAAACAACTATGATACCGTCGATGAAGATCATCCTGCGGTAGAACGAATTAAGTCACCAGAACATGCAATCGATGTGTTCCGTTCAGGCGCGGTGATGAGTAAAGGCACTACCACGACTACCGGCCTGACCCATTCTTATTTCGCAAATATTTTTGGACCGCCTGAATATCGAGATCTGCATGATGACATCGCAAAAAAATTCTTCCAGACTTTTTACGAAAAGAATGTCTTCGTTGGTGAATTGCGAACTCAATTAGGTGTTTCGGGTAAAGAATTCTCTGGCCCTGAAGATTCTGCCAGATCTTTATTGGAAATCTTAATGAAGAAACCGAAATAATCTTTTAAGGCATAGAACTAGGGAGAAGTCATTTCTCCCAATACAACATCAACAGTCAATAATTGATTCTCGCGAGTAAATTCAATTGTAATTTGCTGGTTTGGTTCATATTCAAATAAGGCATTGATAAAAGATTGTTGTTCATCAATCGGAACATCACCAATTTTTGTGATGATATCTCCTTCTCGTAAACCTGAGTTTGCTGCTGGGCTGTTGCGGTCAATCGCGGTGATATAGGCACCATAGTTGACAGGTAGGTTGTACCAGGAGGCAATCCGTGGGGTAACATTCTGATAACTGGTTCCGAGGTAAGGACGGGCAAAATAGCCTTTCTCAATGATATGTTGCGCGATCATGGCAGCAGTATTGGAAGGAATTGCAAATCCAAGCGCTTCAGCGCTGGTGCTGGAATTATTGCTTCCACGGATAACCAATGTATTGATGCCGATTACTTCACCTGTTAGATTCAGTAAGGGACCACCAGAATTTCCCGAGTTAATGGCAGCATCGGTTTGAACCAAATCCTCGATTGCAAATCCATCACCACTATCCAGGGTTCTGCCGGTGGCGCTGATAACACCGACCGTTACAGAATTTCTGAATGTACCTAATGGAGATCCAATCGCAATGACTGTTTCGCCAGGTTTTAGATTATCGGAATTTCCAATTATGGCAATTCCGGGGACTATCCCTTCGATTTTGAGCACAGCTAAATCTGCAAAAACATCTCGGCTTATTAATTCGGCTGGATGTTCAGTCCCGTCATTAAGAATTACCGAGAGAGTCTGTGTTCCTTCAACAACATGATTATTGGTAAT
>JACZIY010000030.1 GCA_014860845.1 Anaerolineaceae bacterium | reverse complement strand
GTATATGGTTAAGCCCCTTCGCTAATTAAACACTAGCATTGAATTTTTTCTATCCATTATATGCGTCGTGGTAATCCCCAACCACCCAAATGGACTGACTCGGGTTCATCCGTCCAACGGCCTGCAATCCTGATACCACAGTTTGGACAGGTGCCTTTGGCTGTGATACGATAATCCCGAATCACAAATCCTCTTCTGGAGATCAACAATGTCTGGCAACTGGGGCAGTAAGTGTTCTCCAGTGATCCCACTCTGCCGGGAATATTCCCGGCATACACATAATACAACCCGGCTTCCTGGCCAATTTCAGCCGCTGTTTGCAAAGTAGTAATCGGGGTTACATGATTATCCAGCATACGATAATCCGGATGGTATGCGGTCACATGCCAGGGAATATCCTGTGAAATCGACGCCAAAAAACGTGCTGCATCCCAGAGTTCTTCGGGATCATCGTTGAAACCCGGCACTACCAGAGTCACGACTTCCACCCAGATGCCCAATTGGCTGGCATACTGGATGGTATCCAATACATTCTTCAGCACCCCACCCAGTTTGCGATAATTTTTGTCCTGCATGGATTTAAGATCAATCTTGTAAGCATCCAGATATGGTTGCAACATTCGCAGTGCTTCCGGTGTGGCATTTCCATTGGAAACATAGGCACAATCCAACCCGGCTTTTTTTCCACGTTTGAAGATTTCCACCGCCCACTCCGTGGTGATCAAAGGCTCGTTGTAGGTAGAAACCAGAATAGGAGCGTTGTTTTGCAGGGCAATATCCACCAGCTTCTCCGCAGAAATTTCGCGGATGTACTGCACACCAATATCCGCTCTTGGATCACGCATGGTTTGCGAAGTCAACCAATTCTGGCAATAATCGCAATGGAAATCACAACCCAGCATCCCGAATGAGAGCGCGTCCGAACTCGGGTAAAAATGCGAGAAAGGCTTTTTCTCCACTGGGTCAACCTGCAAGGCAGCAACATACCCCCAGGGAACCCGCAACTCTCCTTCCTGATTAAAACGCACCTGGCAGATACCGCGCCGTCCCGGTTTAATCAGACAACGATGCGCGCAGGCAGTACAACGCACAACACTTTCCCCCAGCTCCTCTTTCAAGGTGCCCATTGTGGTTAAGGGATCAATCCGATCCTGTACCGTAAGTGCCATTTCTTCCTGCCTTTTTGATTCCTTCAGGATCCGTAATATCTGGAAGTTGTGATTTCATTCTAGCAAAAATATTCATCAAAATCATGTTATAAAAAGCACTCAAGTGGCTGTATTCATCACTAAATATTTATATGCTGGTTGACCAGTTATTTTCCCCGCCAATGGATCGGTTTTTTCGGTGAACTGTTTGGAATGAACATGTTTTATGGTACACTCGCATCGATATGATGGACGTAAAAACACTTCACACCCTTGAATTTGAAAAAGTTCTCGAGAAATTGAGTTCCTATGCTGCTTTCAGTGCTTCAGCGGAGCTCGCTCGTAATATCCATCCCAGTAGTGAGTTGCCGTCAGCCAGAGAACGTCAGGCT
>JACZIY010000029.1 GCA_014860845.1 Anaerolineaceae bacterium | reverse complement strand
ATAAAGATCATCAGCCTGATAGGTTTGGATGATCAAACAGTTTCCCAAATTGCTCCAGCTGCAGCAATTCTCGCTAAGGCTGAAGGGTTGGATGCGCACGCATCAGCAGCAGAGATACGCTTATGAAACCTGCAGAACGCTTTCGTAATTTCCAAAAATACACACCCATCGAGCCTTTTGAAGTGCTTTCGAAAAGACTGGGTCGGAAGATGGAAGATATTGTCAAGCTGGATGCCAATGAAAACCCCTATGGTCCAGCACCAGCTGTTAAAAAAGTTTTAGCTAATCTTAAAAATATCAATATTTATCCTGATCCGGAAAGTCGGGCATTAAGAGCGAAATTGTCTGAGTTCACAGGAGTGGATCAGAATTTATTAATGGCTGGCGCAGGGGCAGATGAATTAATCGATTTAATTTTACGTGTGATGCTGGAGCCCGGCGATGTCGTCATTAATTGCCCACCCACCTTTGGAATGTATCCATTTGATACCCGTTTAAATAACGGTGTTGTCATTGAAGTGATTAGAAACAATGATTTTTCCATAAATACCAATAAAATTCGCGAAGCTGTTACAGAAAATTCAGCCAGGATAGTATTCCTCACCAGCCCTAACAACCCGGACGGCTGTTTGATTTCGGAGGAAGACCTCAAACAGATTCTGGAATTACCTGTATTGGTGGTCCTGGATGAAGCATATATCGAATTCACAGCTGACACACCAGCAGATTGGAGAAAAAAGAGTCGCATTGGATGGGTATCCTCATATGAAAATCTGGTTGTTTTGCGAACATTCAGCAAATGGGCAGGTTTAGCTGGATTAAGGGTGGGGTATGGTGCTTTTCCTTCATGGTTATTACCATCTATGTGGGCAGCCAAACAACCTTACAATGTGAATGTAGCAGCCAATCAGGCTGCTATTGAATCTTTGAAGTCACTTGATTTCCTCGCCAACAATGTGCGCAAAATCCGGCAAGATCAGAAAAATCTATTTGGATTGCTCTCCACACTACCCTTTCTAGAACCTGTCCCTTCGGAAGCTAACTTTATTCTTTGCAGGGTTAAGAATTTTCCAGCTTCCTATCTTAAGAATTACCTTTTGGAAAAAGGCATTATGGTACGCTATTACGAAACACCTTTATTGGAAAATTACATCCGCATCAGCGTCGGGAAACCTGGTGATCACCTGCGTCTTATGCAGGCTTTGGAGGAACTCGTATGAAAATCGGTATTATCTATTCACCCTCAGCATCTATTGTTGATATTGCAGGATTAATTCAGACCTTATCCCTTTCAAAACAATTATTTCCTGATCCGGATATCCAATTTAAAACCTGCAGTTTCTTGCCACAAAAAACTCAGGAAACTGGTATCCATATTAACCCTGGTTTTGTTGGACTACCTTTATCTGGTTTTAATGTCCTGGTACTACCTGGTTCTGGAGGATATGAAAAATTAAAGACGGATATCAATTGGTTAACCTGGGTGCAAGGTTCACAGTCTGTTTCGAAATTCTATGGGTTTCATGAAGGATCATCCATCGTCAATTTGATTAATGTACCCAATCTTTGGAAATCAAACACCCGCAATCCGCTCAATGGTTTTTTTGTCGCATTACAGGTGCTTTCAGACATCCTGGAACCTGAAAAAATACTCACCATTGCCAGGACTTTGGGGATCGAATCCTCATGGCAAAACCATCTTCAGATGATGAACTTCAGGCAGGCAGCCTTATCCCGTGATACAGCTGAGACGCAAATCAGGGTTAACCTGGCATTGGACGGAAGCGGAAAATCCATGATCAATACCAGGATTCCA
>JACZIY010000274.1 GCA_014860845.1 Anaerolineaceae bacterium | reverse complement strand
GACCCATAGCATTGCAAGGATAATCCTCACATCCAGTGGATTTTTTGTTGTTTCTTTAATTTTCCCTAAGGGTCTTTCTTTGGTCGTATTCATTTTTTATCTCCTTTATCGAATGATAATTACGAGTATTACGATTTATCTCCAGCATATCTGCCAGGTTACGCTTCTAGGTTTTGCCACTTCCATGCATTCCAGACAATGAGTAATAGAGCCGCGATTTCTACTACGCTGTAAAAAATGTATGCTGGAGATGGGACTCCAAGAAATAATGAGCCAATTTGAGTCAAAACAAATAGGGTGCCTGCAACAATGTTTACCCAGCGGTTAACCCGGTACTTTAATACCCAGGACAGGACAATCATTAAAAACGGAATCTCAAACATCATCGCGGTTCCCAACAAGAATCCTTCAGTGATTTTTACAGTTCCATCCCCCGTGAATCTTGTGATATGCATTTCTAAAACCCCAGGTTCCAAAGAGGAGAGGGTATCGCAATACATAAAATTCACGGTATAAAACACCCACAGCAGGATCAGGAGGATTCTTGTATTCATTTTGACGGTCTTTACATTCGTTCCAAGCGGACTTCCTTCAATAGTTTTCATTTTTTCTCCTTTTTTGAACATATATTGCGTGTTTCTTGAGATTGGACTTGATTGACTGAAACAAGTGTTATCCCCAGATCACTGATTTTTGAGTAACCCATGCAATTCAGCATGATCCGCCACAAACCCAGTAAGTAGCGTTTCACCATTCTCTTCCAGCGTGATGGTCATTCCTTCAAACCAGTCTGACCATTGACTATCTAGGTGACCCTTGATCCTGATCTTATAGATCTTCGACTGAAATGACTTGGATTGTGCGCTAAGTTTGTTTGACATGCTTCCGTTTCCTTGGTGGCTATCGAAAAAGATCTGTACCACCTATCTGATGTACAGATAATAAACGCCACTGAAGGTCACGAATAGACACTTCGGTGTGTGTTAAAGTGTTGTTTTGAGTTAAGGAATGGGTTAAATGGGGAGGTTTGCGTTTAGAACAGGTTCAACTCACGCGCTCTGGCAATGGCTTCGGTACGCCGGTGCACCTGTAATTTTTCAAATATTCGGCGATTATGTCCTTTTACGGTGTCCAGGGCAAGGAACATGCGATCACATATTTCTTGATTGGAGAGTCCCTGACAAATGAGTTTTAACACTTCCAGTTCGCGCTGGCTCAGTGGCTCAATTAATTCTGATTGCGGATTTTTTTTTGGAGACACCAGGATAGCCTGCGATGTTGTAAAAGCAGCCAGTATCTTATCCACATAACCCTTCAATGGATAAACGCGTCCATCAGACTGATATTCAATCCATGATCTAAAATCCAAAATTAACAACCGCATTAGTTCGCCCTGCTCCACAAAAAGGCGGATAAAACCACCCGGTTCAGCCAGTCTAAGTGTATCAGCCAGCACCTGCCGTGCCTGGCTTTTTTCGTTAAGCTGGTGGTGTGCAATTGCCTGAAGTACCATCGCCTTAAGCCGTTCATCTTCCCATCTCTTTTCTTCTCTTTGCTGTCGATACGGCATTAGCAACGTCAGTGCAGCGGATGGATCACCCTGAGCGATAAGGGTGCGCGCCTGGAGGAGTGGAAGGTTAATTTGTTTTGCGATTTGAGCAGCAGCACCGGTATCGCCGTGGTAAAGGTGAATCAACACCTGGTGAGCGCCAAAATTCGGCAGGCGTACAGCGAATTCATTTTGATGTGCGTTTTGTACCGCCTGCGACAGAAAACGGGCAGCACTTACCGAATCTCCCCGGGCTAACATTAAGCGGCAAAGAAATAATTCACTCGTGATTAACCTATCAATAACCTGGTCACAAAGGCGTGCCAGCTGAAAGCCCTGCTCTGCGTACTTTTCAGCCCTGTCCAGTTTATTCCATTCCATGTGAATGCGTGCCAGGCCGACAATCGCGACAGTGGCAAACGGAGGCGGATCCTCACCCATCACCGACAGCACATGCTGATAAGTCTCAGCAGCCTGGTGGAGCTTGTTTCTAATTTCGTATATTTGGCCAAGACGGGTGGTTGCCATTAATACGCCGTCGTTATCCCCAGATGACTGCGCAAGAGATAAAGCTTCATGATAGGCTTGTTCCGCAGCATCCCGGTCTCCCTGAATGTAATGGGCAAACCCCATCACCTGGTTAGCCGTAGAACGGTAAGCCACGTTGTTGGGTTGCAAATATTCCAAGGCGCTGCGCGCCTGAAACAGGCTGGTTTCTGCCTGGTACTGCGATTGCGCCAACAAAGCCCTGGCGACCGCAATTTTCCCTACGAGATTTCGACTCCATTCGTCCATCTCGGCGTTAGGTAAATTTCTCAATGCCAGTGCCGCTTCGGTTGCCTGGAGTTTCTCCTCAACCCCAATCATCTGGTAGTTGCTGAGCATCATCGCTGCCTGTTTCCACCACAACGTGGGATTAGCATTCAGCACGTTCGTGGGTAAAGACTCCAGCCAATTCAATATGATCGTAGGCACTCCGGGAAGGTGTAAAGGCATTTTTTTGTCTTCCATCAGGCGATTGGCACGGTCAACATCATTGGCTGCAACTGCGTGTTTAAAAGCTTCGAGGATATACCCATTGTTTTCATACCATTCACTGGCATGAATTTGCAGGTTATTGATTCCTTCTGGGGAAAAACTTTGCTTTAACCGCTTTCGCAGTAGATCCCCAAAAAGGTGGTGATAACGGTACCAAAAACGCTCATTATCCAATGAGACGATAAACAGGTTGGCTCGTTCAAGATACGTCAGGTTCTCCTGCCCGGATGAATAAGGATTATCCAAAACAGCGTCACACAGCGGACCGCACATCCTTTCGAGGATGGATGTTTGCAACAGAAAGTTCTGAACTTCGGTGGGCTGGCGTTGTAAAACTTCTTCCAGCAGGTAATCCAATATATAACGG
>JACZIY010000273.1 GCA_014860845.1 Anaerolineaceae bacterium | reverse complement strand
TTATATAGGATTTGTGAATTAGGCGGCAGAAAAGCCATCAACTCATATGCGGCATCAATCATGACCGGGTCGACTGTTTCTCCCCAACCCTGTAATTGAGCGACTGATAATTGAGCGGTTTTGCTGTTTTCAGGTATTTCTTGCAGGTTGGATATGCTCAGATCCTGAGGAAGTATCACCAGTGGGGGAGCAGCGGAGGCTTGAATGGTAAGCAGATCACCGACTTCGCCGCGGGGTGGGATCAAGACACCTTCCTGATCCATCCAGTAGGCTTGCTTTTCCGTTTGCCAAAGGAGAACAGGTTGGCGTTCGAAGGCGGAAATTGTTACCTGATTGGGGAACTCAACCGATATCTGGATATCTTTCAACTCCGGGAAAGCAATTGTCAAATCCTGCTTAACCTGATTGGCGTCCATCCAGATAATTGATTCACCATTTATTTTCATGACAGCGTCCAGGTCAGCAGCATTCAGACGCAACAATCCACTGGTCTGGATTTGATTGACACGAAATTCCGCAGAATTAAATAATAAATAAATTCCTACCAGACAAAAAATTCCCAGGAAGAAAGAGAGAAAACGCCATCCGATATTAATCGATGAAATAGCAGGCAAGCGAATTTCAGCGCCGGTGGCCCCAACAGCGTAATTGTACTGACGGCTTTTGGTCTGTTTTGACTTGGCAGGGTAAGCCACAGCATAAGCTCCGCGACGACTGACCATAGGAGTTGCCGCTTTCTGGATGGGTTGTTGAATTACTCTGGTCGTGCGTTTGATTTTTTCTTCCGTTTGTTGTTTTTGTCTCTCACGAACCATTGTGGCTCTCGGGATACTGGTTGCATTTCTCATAAGGTTCTCCTCCGGTATTGGTGAATGGACCGGGAATTTTCTTTTTGGCGATCCAGGGCTAATTCAATCAGGCGATCGATTAATTCGGTAAAGGATATCCCACAGGCTTCCCAAAGTTTGGTATACATGCTGATTTTGGTGAATCCCGGGATGGTGTTGAGTTCATTTAGGTAGATCCGATTTTCTTGCTCGTCCACCATGAAATCGACTCTTGCCATTCCCGCACAATCGATTAATTGATAGGCTTTGATGGCTGTTTCCTGAATTTGGGCAACCATCGCCTGCGGTAATTCTGCAGGGATAATTAATTTGGAAATTCCGTTGATATATTTGTCATCATAACTATAGAATTCATCACCCGGAACGATCTCGCCAGGAACCGATACCTGTGGGAATTCATTTCCAAGAACCGAAATCTCAATTTCAAGTGGTTTTTCCAGTCCGACTTCGACCAGAATTCTGCGATCATATTGGGCGGCATCCAGCAAACCTTCTTTGAGTTGTTGTCGATTTTTGCACTTATTGATGCCTACAGAAGAGCCCATATTTACAGGTTTGGTGAAGTATGGGTAGTGCTTCATTGCTTCTATTTTCTCGATGACATGGTCTATGTCAGCTTCAATTTCCTTGCGGGTGAAAATCATATCATCCACAACTGGAATCTGATGGGCACGCATGACCTGTTTGAAAACTGCTTTATCCATTCCCACAGATGAACCTAACACACCCGCGCCGACAAAGGCGATTTCGGTGATCTCTAATAATCCCTGGATGGTTCCATCTTCTCCGAAAGGTCCATGTGTGACAGGAAAAATCACATCCAATTTTTCAAATGGTGTCAGGAGGATGCCTGCATCGCTTTGTTCCCGGGCATAAAGGAGGTGCCCACCAGGTTCGGCAATAAGTGTTGCTGGTTTTAAATCGGCCAGGTCTTTGTTTTCAAAGGCTGTTAAGACGTCCGCTCCAACCAGCCAGACCCCATCGTGGGTGATGCCAATTTCAACAACCTTATATTTTTGACGATCAATTTTTTCCAGAATGGATCGAGCAGAGAGAAGCGATATTTCATGCTCTCCCGATCTTCCACCAAATAAAACACCGACCGTTAATTGGTTCATATCGAAACCTTCCCATGATTTGCATGATTGTTATTTGCTGTTTGATTGAACCCAATCATTTCTACCTCTAATTCCAGTTCTACGTTGAATTCTTTTTTGACTGTTTTTTGCACGTGCTGCACCAGGTTATAAATATCTTGGGCTGTTGCCTGGTCTGAATTGACGAAGAAATTAGCGTGCACTTCGCTGACCTTTACACCACCGATTGAGAAGCCTTTTAAGCCGGCGGCTTCTATCAATCTGCCGGCGTAATCTCCGGGAGGGTTTTTAAACATGGAACCCATGCTGGCTCCGGGAGGTTGCGTTCTGCGGCGGTATTCACTAAATACATTCATCCTCTCTTTAATTTTTTGTGGGTCATCATACTGGCAATTAAGGGTTGCTGATAAGATGACTCCACTTTCATCCTGGCGCTTTAAGACACTGCTACGATAGTTAAATTGGAAATCTTCTTTTTTCCAGATAGATTTCCCCTTTTTATGTTGCAAGATTTCAGCCAACAACAAATTGCTGTGCATATCACTACCATGCGCACCAGCATTCCCATAGATGGCACCACCAATTGTCCCAGGGACGGTGGCTGCCCATTCCAGTCCAGATAAGCCTGCCAAGGCAGCTTTCCGTGCTACCAATCCCAGACTGGCACCAGATTCGACCCAAAGCGTAGGATGCTCACCTGAGATTTTTATTTCAATTTTCTTGGCATGATTGAGGATTACAAGTCCATCGAAACCCTCTTCGCTGAATAAAACGTTTGAACCGGATCCCAAAAGGAAAAATTTAAGGTCATTATCCCAACAGGTTTGAACAGCTTCAGCAAGTTCATTGGCATTTCTAACGGTTACAAACCAGTCAGCATTACCGCCTACCCGGGCGGTAGCATAATTTTGTATAGAAACCTGCTGTTGCAGCCTGTTACCGAATTTATTTTCAAGAAAACCAATTGATTGCGAATGAGTCATTTAAGAAAAACCTTTATGCGTTTTTGAAATACTTGATCAATTTGTGAACGACTTCTTTTTTGTTCTGGATGGTTGATCGGTTTTTTTCATTCAACCTGGGTTTGCGATCAACACTACCTTTCTCGGCAGGAAGGATGATGGTGGGTAGAAAGCTGAATATTTCAACTTTCTGAACTTCTGTGTCAAAATCATTCTCATAATTCATGGTGTTTCTCCTTTTGGGTAAGCCTGGAAAAAACGTCTTTGCTGATTTGTGTTGCATCACCGGCAGAAAATACCAGCATCACATCGCCGGATGAAAGATTTTCAATCAGGCAATCCGTAATATCATCCAGAGATGCGATGTAACGTGCATCTGGATGCTGCATGGCGTCAACAACCTGTGACGAGGAAAAACCATCATCTTTTTCGCGTGAAGCATAGATTTGGCTGACAATCACATGGTCGGCCTGTGTGAAAGAATTCTTAAATTCATCAAACAGAATCTTCGTTCGGGAATAGGTATGCGGCTGCCAGATAGCCCAGATTTTTCTTCCCTGATAACGGTTTCTGGCTGCCTGAAGGGTTGCCTGTATTTCTGTGGGGTGGTGGGCATAATCATCGATGATGGTGATCTGATTCACTTCTCCGAGGATATCGAACCGACGGGAGGTGCCACTAAATTCGGTCAACGCCTGTGCTGCTGCTTTCAGATCCAAACCCAATCGGTGTGCTACCCCAATGACAGCCAGCGCGTTCAAGGCATTGTGGGTACCGGGAACACTCAAATTCACAGTGATTAATTCTTTGGTTGCTTCTTGCGTGTTGTGAAAAACAGTAAAGTGATAACCACCCAAAGAGTCAGATGTTATGTCTCGTGCCTGATATTCACAAATTAATGAGGTGCCATATGTGATGATCGAAGGAAGCTTTAATAATGGCAGCAATTTTTGATTACCATTATCTTCGTAGTGAATAAATAAATGCCCACCGGGGAGAATTTTTTCCGTGAAGGCTTTGAAAGCCTGAAGATAATCTGAGAATGTTGGGTAGCAATCCGGATGATCATGTTCCAGATTGGTGATCACTGCGAAGGTGGGGGATAAACCGAGAAACATGCGGTCATACTCATCAGCCTCAATCACAAAATAATCACCTGATCCAAAATGGGCATTGTTCCCCAGATTTTTCGAGACACTACCGATAATATAACTGGGATCAAGCCCCAGTTTTTGTAACATGGTTGAAATCATGGCGGTGGTGGTCGTTTTCCCATGTGTTCCAGCAATGGCAATCCCTTTTTGGTCTTTCATTAATTCACCCAGGATATCGGAACGTTTGTAGACCGGGATGCGTGCAGCATGAGCAGCCAACACTTCTGGGTTGTTATCCGGAATTGCAGAGGAGCGAATCACCAGATCGATACCTACCAGATGATCTCCAGAATGTCCCTGGAAAACTGTAATGCCAGCGGAAATCAAATCTCTGGCTATATCCGAAATTTGCATGTCAGAACCACTCACGATGTACCCTTTTTCTTTCAATAATCGGGCAATCGCTGATAGACCGGTTCCACCGATGCCAATAAAAAACACGTGCTTTTTCATAGAAAAACCACCAGAACAAACACAAAAGCGATCGCTACAGCGAAATAGATCGTGGGACCGCCCAGTAATTCAGGCGGCATGAATGCAAGTAATTTCTGTGCAGCGATGCCAATTTCAGAATTTACATCAGGTTGAATGATAAATGAGAAGGGGTAACTGGCTTCATCCAGGAAAAACCATAAACTTCCAAAGATTAAATACCCATTAACTGCTCCTAAAAAGAGCCCTAATAAAACATCCTGGAATTTTTCCCGGATGAACCGCCCTGAACTGGCTAGCTTGGGAAATTTCGGTGTCTGGTATCCGAAGAAAACCAAAGACATCAACAGGATCGATCTTAACCAGAAAAAGGAATCCGGATTATTAACCATCAGATTGTCGCGGACGAACGGTACGAAGCGTTCAAGAACCGATAGAACAAATAATGAGAGAATAACGCTGAAACTGACCAGCAATTCACGTGCCCAACCACGCATGGCTCCAATTAAGGCAAATAAACAGACATACATCCAAAAGATAACATCTAATGAAATCATGCATGACCACCTTTCTGGCTGGCTAACTTGAACTGTTGTGTAATCAGATTCCCGATATGTTGGGCAGCATCTGGTTTGGATAGTGAATGCATCGCTGAGCTCATTTCATCTATGATGTGGGGTTGGGCGAGACAATGAATAATTTCATTCAGCAACCTGTCGTCCATTTCTTCATCAGGGAGCATGATCGCTGCGTTGTGGTCGACAAGATATTGGGCATTGATTTTTTGATAGCGCCACGCATAAGGATAGGGGACCACAATTGCGGGTAATCCAAAAAATGGTAATTCTCCCAATGTGGAAGCGCCGCCTCTGCAAACACATAAATCTGCACAGGAAAAGGCTGCAGACATTTCTTCGTGTAAGTACGGATAAATTCGATAATTCTCGGATAATTCAGCTGGAAGTTCGGTGTATACCTGTTGAATATCTGCCCAATCATAATTTCCCGTGACGTGGATTATCTGTGTTTTGGATAATAAAATTTCCAGATATTTTTTGATGGATTGATTGATGGTATGAGCACCTTTACTTCCGCCATAGATCATCAATACTGGTAAGCGGTCATTTAAATTGAAGACTTTTTTGGCTTCAACTTTTGAATAACGTTTCAAATCTTTCCGAATTGGGTAACCCGTCACCACTAATTTTTTTGCCTGATTAAAATATTGTTTTGAGTTTTCCGTAGTTAAAGCGATCGCATGTGCGAATTTAGCAATGAACTTTAAGGCCATACCTGGCTCGATATCAGGGACGAACAATACGGATGGTTTCTTAAATCCTGCGACCGCCATGGGTGCAGCCAGATACCCACCGGTGTAAAAAATGACGTCCGGTTGGAATTGTGTAAGAATCTGAGTTGATTTAATGACTCCTCGGATGAGTTTATAAATATTTCCAGGTAGGGAACGCAAACCAATTCCATGCACACCAGCTGCTGGAATTTCCTGATAAGGGAGGTTGAGGCGTTTGACTAAACTTGCTTCCATGCCGCCTTCTCCGCCAATCCAGAGGATATCACTATAACTGCCTTCCATGGCTTGCAGGACGGCGAGTGCGGGGTACACTCCTCCGCCTGTCCCGCCAGCGCAAATCAACAACCGCACTGAATGGACTCCTTTCCTGAATTTTCTTGATCTGATTTACTCTTCCGACACTTAATACGAACCCGATTCCAGTAAGAATGGATACCAGGCTTGAACCTCCCAGACTGAAGAAAGGTAGGGTGTTGCCACCAATGGGAACGATATTAAAAAGACTGGCAATATTGATAAAAGCCTCTAAAACAATCCATGCACAGATCCCTCCAGCAATCAACCTGCCTGCCATATCTTCGCTTTCCAGCGCAATTTTGAAACCTCGCCATAACAAGAGCAGGTATAAAACCAAAACACCGATACTACCTAATAATCCAGCCTCTTCCGCTATAACTGTGAAAATAGTATCGGATTGTCCTACCTCCAGTCCGGTGAATTTGACGGTACCCTGACCAATACCGACTCCAAAGAAACCGCCATTGACAACTGACTCGATCGACCGTTTTACCTGGGTTAAGGCTTGATTTGGATCGTTATAACCGGTGATAAATTGTCCCCAGCGGGTACTGCCTGTAGTGGTGACACGAATGATAATAAAAAATGATAATGCAGCAACTATACCAATCAGAATGATTTGTTTCCAATCCAGGTTTGCAAGGAATAGGATCACGCTGCTGATCATAACAAGCGTCAAAACAGCACTGAAATCCGGTTCCAGGGCTAACAACACAGCAGTACCACCGATAATAAATCCGATCGGTATCACCCAGAATGTCAATTTTTTTAGATTTTCCTGCCGGCTTTTAATCCAGAAGGATAAATACAAAATGATTAATACTTTGGATAATTCTGAAGGTTGCACACTGCCATCAAAAAATGTGCGGGTGGACCCATGCCGAAATGATCCAACAATCAATACCAAAAACAGAACAATCCAGGTTCCCAACAGGGCGGGAAGCATGAATTTTTTCCAGACTCGATAATCAATCCAGGCGATGAAGAACGCACCTGCTAATCCAATCAATCCAAATAGCGCCTGTCTGGAAACATAATCCCAGGGTGAGGTGGGGATACTCGAATAGTAAGCCATCGGCATTGACGCTGAATAAAGAACCACCAAACCAAATAAATAAAGTGCCAGAACAATTAATACCAATGGAAAATCAATCGTCTTCAAGAAGGGAATTTTGAGGGTTGGTTGGGTAGAGCTTTTAGACTTTATTGGAGTTGATGGACCCATAATTGAAACTTTTCTCCTCTCTCTTCAAAATCTTTGAATTCATCATAGCTGGTACCACCTGGTGACAATAAAACGGTATCACCTGGCTGAGCGATTTTGCTGGCAGTGATAACAGCCTCCTGAAGATGATTGCAAATATCCAAAGTAAAATTCTGATTTTGAAATTTCATTTCTTTTATGTAACTGTGAATTTTTTCTGCAGCATCACCAAACAAAATGACATGATCCACTTTCTGGTTAACGAGCTGTAACAAATTCTTCCAGGGTAGATTTTTATCTTTTCCGCCTAAAAGCAAAACGATCGGTTCTGAAAAAGCTTCTATTGCTGCCATGGATCCTTCGGGTGTCGTTGCTTTCGAATCATTTATCCATCGAATCCCTTTCCAATCTCGTATGAATTGCAAGCGGTGAGGAACACCTTCGAACTCGAGAATGGCAGCTTTTATCGCTTCTTTGTTCAAACCAGCAACCTGTGAAATTGCACTGGCTGCTAAAACATTTGAAATATTATGTTTTCCACGCAGCTTGATTTCATCAAGCTTACAGATTTCTTCACTTTTTCCATGATTTGCAACCCAGATTGCATCATTCTCAATATATGAACCATTGTGTTCTTCTGGGATGGGAGAAAATCCAAAACTTACTAGGTTCCCTTTGACCAAATGCCTTAATCCATAAGATCCAGGATCATCCCGATTGAGGATAGCGAAGTCCTTTAATGTTTGGTGCTTGAGGATATTTGCTTTGGCTGCCGTATATGCCTCTAAAGTACCGTGTCGATCTAAATGGTTTGGTGTGATATTCATAATGGCAGCCATATGCGGTGAAATGGTCATCAATTCAAGTTGAAAACTGGATAATTCAAGAATCACAAAGTCATTTTTTGACATTTCTTCAACGTTATTGATCAACGGATTGCCAATGTTTCCTCCAACCCAAACTTTTCGGTCTTTAGCGCATGCTTTTTGCGCTATATCACCCAATAATGAAGTGGTAGTTGTTTTCCCTGCTGAACCGGTGATACCTATAACTGGACAGGGAACGATCTCCATAAAAATCTGAGAATCGTTCGATAAAGGAATATTTTGGTTTATTGCTTCGACAATAAGCGGAATATCAAGGGGCACACCACCGGAAACACAGACAAGATTGGTCTCATTTAATAATTTCAGCGGATGTTCCCCTAGAACCCAACGGATGGGAAGATCGTTTAATTGATTTTTGGAAGATTGTATTTCTTGCTCTGGACGACCATCATTCAATGTGATGATGGCACCATGACTGGCTAAAAATCGCGCCAAAGCTAATCCCTGCCTGGCAGCGCCGATCACCAAAACTTGTTTGTTCATCCAGTTTGATTTCATATTAATGCCAATGCAATTCCTATTAACGTTGCAATTAAGCTTACCAACCAGAATCGTTGTACGACCTGGGTTTCACTCCAACCACTCAACTCAAAATGATGGTGAAGGGGAGACATTTTGAATAACCGTTGTCCTCCTGATAATTTAAAATAAGCCACCTGGAGCATGACGCTAAGGGTTTCACTTAATGGGATAATGGCAATAATGGGGAGCAATAACCATTGACCAGTCATTAATGCCACCACGCCCAGGGTAGCCCCCAGGGCTAGAGATCCGGTGTCACCCATAAACAATTGAGCTGGATGGACATTGAACCACAAGAAGCCAAAAATAGCTCCAACAAGTGTGAAGCAGAAACGCCCCAGATAAAATTGACCTTGAATTAATGCAATCGCTCCGAAAGCTGTAAAAGCTGTTGCTGAGATCAAACCAGCCAGGCCATCTAATCCATCCGTCAAATTTACAGCATTAGAAAAACCAACGATAGCAACAATGGCAATAGGAACGTAAAATATTCCGAGAGGAATTTCCATTTTTAGACTGGGCCAGAACATTTCCGGTACATCCAAAACGTATTTGAGGGTTAAGCCAATAAATGTTGCGATAATCACTTGAAGGAAGAATTTGGTCCTCGCTCGCATTCCGATCCCTTTTCGACCACCGCGAATACCTTCCCAATCATCTATCATTCCTAAAACACCATAGACAAATAATGTGCCTAATGGAAGTAAAACAGAACGTCCTAACACATTGAATCCAAGTAATGTAGCAGCATTCAGGAGGACAGTTAATAATACGACGGGAGCGATGAACATGACTCCACCCATCGTGGGGGTACCCATTTTGCTGATATGGGAGTTCGGGCCTTCAACTCGGATGATTTTTCCAATTTTAAAATGTTTTAAAATTCTGAGTAATGGCGGACCCCAAATTACAGCCATTAAAAAGCTGATGCCACTTAAAGCTAATGCCATAGGAGCTTCGGTCATTCTTTGACCTCCAGAGCATAAACAATTTGTTCCATGTGTAATCCGTGAGACCCTTTGACGAGCACCACATCATCCTTTTTAAATGTTCCTTGCAATGTATTGATTGCTTGTTCCACAGTATCGACACTGGTAATCATTTTTCCGGGTAAACCTGAGCGTTTGGCGGCCTGTGCTATTATTTTAGCTCGCTCACCAACGGTGATTAATCGCTTGACCACCTGAGCTGCTCGTACGCCAACCATTTCATGACCTTGTTCTTCATAAAGGCCTAATTCTAACATGTCGCCCAGTACTGCACATTTATCACCCTGTAATTCATCCAACAAATTTAAAGCAGCCAGCACGGAATCGGGTGAAGCATTGTACGTGTCATCTAAAATTAAAGCGCCAGTAGGGGTGGTTACTGCAGCAAGCCTTAACTGTGTATGGCCTTGTTGTAATCCATTTACAATTTCCTGCCAGGTTAATCCTTCTACCAGTCCAACAGCAGCAGCGCGCAAAGCTGTATGAACAGAATGTTGACCAATCAATGGCACACGTAAAAATAGTCTCTCGTTTTTATAATGCAGACAAAAACGAATGCCCTGCAAACCTAAGCCTTCGATCTGATCTGCCCACAAATGAGCCTGCGGGTTCAATCCGTAAAAAAGAACTTTAGCCTGGGTTTTTTCAGCCATGGGTCTGACCAGGAGGTCATCATAATTTAAGATGGCAGTTCCTGTCGATGGTAAATATTCAATCAATTCAGCTTTACCTTGAGCGATCGCTTCTAAAGATCCAGCTCTTTCAGCATGAACAGCACCAATATTCGTGATCACTCCAGCAATAGGATCGGCTATTTCACAAAGAAGTTTGATTTCACCTGGTACGTAAAATCCCATTTCCAATACAGCTCGTTGATGACTTTCTGTCAATCGTAAAATGGTCAGTGGTAAACCAATCTCATTATTCAGGTTACCAATATTTTTTAAGGTTCTGAATTTCTGACTGAGGACTTCAGCAATTAATTCTTTGGTTGTGGATTTACCCACTGAGCCTGTGATTCCAATGACGCGAAGATTGAGTTTCCTGCGCCAAAATGCTGCAATTATTTGTAAAGCATCAAGAGTATTTCGAACTAATACGGCAACAGGTTGATCAAAAGGAGGTAAACTTTCAGGTAATATGTGATTTCTTAGATCAACGATTGGATATTGCGACTCAACTTCTTTTTCAATAAGGACTGCCTGTGCACCCCGACGAAAAGCATCATTCACATATTGATGACCATCCTGCTGTTCACCTTCGAGGGCAACAAAGAGCGAAGCGGGTATGACCTGTCTTGAATCAACCGCTGCCTCGCTAATAATTTGCGGGGCAGTTGGTCTGGTATGAGTTAAGGCTTCAAAAATATCGGCGACTGTAAGCATTTCTTCCTTATTGGCTGCTTGCCATTTCCTTTCGAATATTATCTGGTGGTATATCCATCAGAATTACCAGGTTTTCTACAATCTCACTGAATATCGGAGCCACGACGACGGAACTCCAGATACTGGACTGAGGTTTTTCCAGCCAGATATAAACAACAAATTTGGGGTCATCCACTGGACCCCAGCCAGCAAAGGATGCATTCGTTTGCCCAGCCACATAGCCCTGCCTGCTAGGAATTTCAGCAGTACCTGTTTTCCCTGCCAAACGATATCCTTCAACCAATGCATCGGAAGCTTCATTTTCCAATGAATTTGCTAGCATCTCGGTGATCGTATGAGCGGTATCGGGTTTGATCGGTGTAGATACAATTTTTGGATTGTAGTATCTAATTCTGCCATCCTGAACGACTGCTTTTTGAATATGAGGTGCCATCATGCGACCATCATTTGCTATTGCTGCAATCGAGGTTATCATCCTGATCGGTGTGACTGAAACACCCTGACCGAATGAATGCGGTCCGATCATGCCTTCATACCAACGGGGCGCATTGGGATCTGATCCAAATGGAGTGGGGTTGCTGGGAGATAGAAACGGATAACTTGCTTCTCCGTCCATATCGATGTTGGTTTTTCTATCAATATTGAAGGCAGAAAGATAATCATAAAAGGTTTTTGTGGTCGTCTGTTGAGCCATCCATACCAAACAAACATTTAGAGAATGCTGCATACATCCTGTCATGTCCTGGTAACCCCACGCTCCATAATCCCAGTTGTAAATTGTCATCCCACCAATATTGACAACACCTGTATCGAGAAACTCAGTTTCTGGGGTTACCGCACCGGAGTCCAATGCCGCTGCCAGTGTAAATATTTTAAAGACAGAACCTGGCTCATAGGTTTGCATGATCGCTCGATTGAAAGGTGTCTGAATATCATAGCCATCTACATTAAGAGTTGGATATTCCGCCAAAATTTGTTCAGATGGCTGGTTTAGATTAGCGCGTGGGGTTGTTGCCATAGCAAGAATTTCGCCAGTTTCTGGGTCCATGACGATGATCGTACCTGATGTTGATCCGGAATTCTTAATGGAACGATCCAGGATATCCTCCATTCTGGCTTGAATTTCACGATCAATCGTCAGGATAACACTGGCACCATGAGGAATTTCAGGTATTTCCATGACGTCATATGGATTCATGGAGATAAACGTGGATGTTTCAATAGTTGAAAGTATATTGTCGTAAAAACCTTCAACACCAAAGAAACCTTCAGAGCTGTAAAAGCCAAGAATATTTGCTCCTAAACGATGATCAGGGTAGGTTCTTTCAAGTCGTCCATTCCATGTGATGGGAAATAGCGCACGATTTGTATCCTGGGCAATCGAAATTTCTTCGACCATTTTTTCAGTTGCATTTCTATAAATTGTTGAAAACACAGCATAGTTCTCTTTTAATGGCTCAGGTTGATATGGTATTTCGACTCTGCTTTTTACGTGATCTCTATTTAATCCGGTCAGGCTGGATAGGTAATTAATAATTTCATTTTTGTTTGTCTCAGTAATTTGATTCAGGTTGACACCAATTTCATAAACTTCGTGATTACCGGCAAGCAAATTTCCCCAACGATCGTATATGTTTCCTCGTACTGCTTCAAAATCTTTGGGTTTATAGGTTGCCTGGTTACCTACTTTCTCGCTGATTTCCTGAAAAATTGGATCAGTTTGAATTTGTACCAATCGAAAAACAATAGTAATTGAAAATAAAATAATTGCAATACCAACAAAATAAAAGCGAATCTTTTCCCGTAACATGTTATTCACCCTCTTTGTCTAACATAATAAAAGTCCCTTGATACAACCAATCCCAAATCGATTGAGTGAAAGCCGGTACTATCTGGAAAGTTTCCTGGTTACTGAAAGATCGGGGGATTGTCACTGGATCCGGTTGTTTCCCGATGTAATTGGGAATATATAAATATTCAATATCTGCTCTGGTTGCAGGAACAAACCCCAATTCCTTTGCCCGGTTTTGCATGGTTGTAGCAGAAGTTAGCATGGCAAGATTGGTGCTGTTAGCAGAAATTGAACGAATCAGAGATTCTCGCTCTGCTTCTAATAAACGGACCTGGACGCCAGCCTGGGCTGCTCTGGCAGTGAAATTGAGATTCATGAAAAAAGATAGAACAAGCACAACCAATAGAAGGAGTACCATACCAAATCTTTGAATCTGGAGTCTCCACGGTTTCTGTTGATGAGCCTGTGTATATTTTTTATTCATACGTACCTACCGATATTACTGTTGATTGTTTGCAATACTCATGCCAAATTTAGTTTTTCTGCAATTCTTAACTTTGCACTTCTTGCCCGAGGGTTGTTGGTTATTTCTTCTGGTGATGCTTCAATGGGTTTTCTATTTACCTCCTTTATTGATTTGATGTGATTACAGGTACATATGGGTTGATCCGGTGGACATATACAATCTTTGCTTTCTGTTCTAAAAACTGACTTCACAATCCGATCTTCCAAAGAATGAAAGGATATGATGGCTAATTTTCCTCCAGGTTTTAAGAGCCTAATTGCCTGAGGAATAACAGATTCAATCGCTTGCATTTCCTGATTCACCGCGATACGGATTGCCTGAAATGTCCGAGTTGCGGGATGGATCTGACTGTGTTGTTTCCCGTAAGCTTTCTTGACCAGATTGGCTAATTCAAAGGTTGTGTAGATGGGTCTGTTTTGGCAAATCGTCCTGGCAATTTTTCTGGAAAATTTTTCTTCCCCATATTTCCAGATAATATTTGCCAAATCATTCTCTGCCAATGAGTTGATCAAGTCAGCTGCATTTTTGCTTATCTGGTCACCGAATCTCATATCTAAGGGAGCATCATAGAGAAAAGAGAACCCTCTTTCTTTTGTATCAAGCTGGATGGACGATACACCTAAATCAAGAATAATTCCATCGACAAAAAACCATCCAACATCTTCTACAAATGATGCCATATTGACATAAGAGCCTTGCCGGATAAAAACCCGGTCTTTGAACATAGAAAGGCGCTGGTTCGCGATTACCAGCGCCTGGGGATCCAGGTCTAATCCAAGCAATTTACCGTGTGGAGTAGATGCATTTAAAATTCCCAGGGCGTGACCACCAGCACCTAAGGTTCCATCAATATATAGGCCACCAGAGTAGGGAGCAAGCGCATTTATGATTTCATGGTAAAGTACAGGTATATGTGGTGTGGGTGCAAGTTGGTCATTCATCAGAGTGATAAGTCTAATGTGGCATAACGTTCGTTATTTGCATCACTGCTTATCTGCTTGTCTGAATGATCTTGCCAGAGATTTGGAGACCAGACTTCGAAATAACTGCCGGTTCCTAAAATTAGAGCTTCTCCATTCAGGGAGGCATGTGATCTTAGAATCTGAGGAATAAGAATGCGTCCAGCTTTGTCGACTTCCACCGAAAAAGCATTGGCGAACATCAACCTTCTCAATTCCCGAGCAGTAGGATCAGCCATGTTCATATTGGTAACACGATCGAAAAGTCTTTGAAAAACTTCTTGGGTCAGCACCATAAGATTCTGATCAAAGCCTTTTGTGATAAAAGCCCCAGTAGAAATTAATTCGCGATACTTAACGGGTATCGTAATTCTGCCTTTTTGATCTAATGTGTGTTCGTACGTACCAAGGAACATAAGTTCTAAGACTCCTATAATCGCAGAACGCCGGCATCCCGGCGCTCCACTTTCTCCCACTTATCTCCACAATTATCCACATTTTAGCGGAAAATGAATCGAAATGCAAGTGTTTTTTGAAAACTCATTACATTTCTTTTAATTTTGTAAGGTTGACGGATGATTTGCTTCAATTTTCTCTTCGAATTCTTATTAAATTGGAAATTGATTTCTTTTTTTATTTAAATTCTTAATTATCAATCCTTGAGTGCGATATAATCTCAAAAATAAAACCAATTTTTTTAAGAATTGAGATGGGATGGCAGATAAATCCGGGTACTTTATAATTCCTGCTTATAACGAAGAAAAGCACATAGGTTTTGTTGTCAGTCAAGCGACAAAAGTTTTACCAACTTTCGTGATTGATGACGGATCAAAAGATAATACTTCAATTATTGCTCAAAAGAATGGTGCCCAGGTATTATTACAGGTTCCCAACCAGGGCAAAGGCGAAGCTTTGAAAAGAGGTTTTCAGGAGGCGATTAAGTTGGATTGTGATTATGTGATTACTGTTGATGCAGATGGTCAACATGATGTTCAGGAATCCACAAAATTCATTTCCCTTTTCAACCTGGAAAAAATAGATTTGATCATTGGGTATCGTGATTTCAGCAAGATGCCATTTTCCAGAAGAATTGCCAACACGGTTGGAGGTTGGGCTTTCTCCTGGGCGATGGGGATGAAAATTTTGGATAATCAATCCGGATATCGTTTATTAAGTCGAAGATTATTGGAAAAAGTTTTACAAAGTAAAGAATCAGGTTTTGAATTTGAGGTTGATGTTATTGTCTCCTGCATTAAAGCCAATTATTCCGTCGGCTGGGTTCCTATTAAAACAATATATGGAAGTGAAACCAGCCATATCCATCCAATTTCACATATTAAAAATTTCTTCAGGGTGGTTTGGCAGACTCACAAGACCATGAGGGATTGAATTGCGAGGCGGATTTGTTAATCCCACCTCTAAAATTTCTAAAATAGATTTTATTGTTCTTCTGGGACAATAATTAATAACAGTAGATAAATCCAGAAGGTGCTTTGAAATAACAAGACGAAACTCAACACGAAAATTAATCGCACGATCGTTGGGTCAATATTCAAATAATTCCCTAATCCGCCACAAACACCACCGATCATTCGTTCTTTTTTAGATCGAAATAATTTTTTTTCGTTCATTGGTTTTACCATCCTTATTTATTTTAATAATATACGGATAACTAAGCGATTAAGTTTCAAAACCAATTGCTTGCGAGAATAATTAGAAATATCAAAAAAATCCGCCGCGATCGAGAATTTCAGATTATTTTCACTAATCCACAGTTAATGTTTTGCTTAAATTGCGTGGGAAATCGGGATCAAATCCTCTTTGTACACTCATGTAATAAGACAGTAATTGAAGGGGGATGATAGCTAAAATGGAAGCAATTTCTGGAGTCGGTTCAAAGATGGTAATACTGTGTTGAGCATTGGCTTCTATTCTTTCGTCTTCAGGTCCGACCACAATTGCTCTGGCACCTCGACATGTAACTTCATTAATTCCTGAAATAATTAATGGGATATCTTCTCGAATGGTGGTGAAAATTATCGGATAATCTTTGGTTACCGCTGCTAATGGACCATGTTTAAATTCAGTGGACAGCATTCCTTCACAATGAGCGTAGGTAATCTCTTTTAATTTCAGAGCACCTTCCAATGCAATGGGGTATGAGATCCCATATCCTAAACTGTATAAATCATTCCAATCCTGAACATATGGGAGAACCTCAATAACCTGATCTATCGATTTCTCGATTGTCTTTTGCATGTAACCAGGGAGGTGATTCAGCTCACTAATATCTTTATTCGAAACTCTATATGCCAGATACAGAAAACCAACGAGTTGATTCGTAAATGTTTTTGTTGCCGGAACACTGATTTCATAACCGCAGGCGAGAGGCAACCACTTTTCGGATAATTTTGTTAATGTCGATCCAACAACATTTACAAGAGAAAAAATTCTCATTCCTTGTTTTCGAGCGATCTCCACCGCATTTAGTACATCCTTTGTCTCGCCGCTCTGACTTACAAAAATACCCACATCCTCAGGACCAATAGAACGGTCATATTGAGCGATAAATTGTGGGGCGGCTATCGGGATGGTGGTTTTTGCGCATAAGCGATTGAAATAAACCGCACCAGCTACACAGGCATTGAAACTGGTTCCACATCCAACAAAATAAATATTCCGCGCATTTCTAAGGGCTTCTACCGTCACATCGATCGATGAGAAATCATTCCAAAGATGCAATAATTCTTCAGCGACTTTGGGTTGTTCATTTATCTCTTTTAGCATGAAGTGATCGAAACCACCTTTTTGAGCTACTTCCATGCTTTCTTCGACAATTTCTATGGATCGATCGATGACTTTCCCGGTTGAAACAGAATAAATAGCAAAGCTATGATCTGTAAGCTCAATAATTTCTCCATCATTCATGAATACAACATTGCGGGTAAGAGGAAGAATGGAGGGTAGATCTGATGAAACGACTGTAAATTCTTCCCCAATACCAGTGACCAACCCTGAGCCTTTCTTAAACGCATATAATTTGTCATCATCAGCTTTTGCGATAACAAAAGCATAATCCCCTTTCAGCACATCATAAGCTTTTCTGATCGCGTCAACCATAGAAAATCCCTGTCGAGTAAAACGTTCAACTGCATGGACACAACTCTCACCGTCATTTGTTGAGCGAACAATCATTCCTTCAGCAATGAATTCTTCCCGCAATTCTGCATTATTCACAACATTGCCATTATGTGCACCAACCATCAATCCTTCCGAATCAAGATGGGGTTGCGAATTAATCATTGAAGGTTCACCAAATGTTGCCCAACGCAGTTGAAGAATCCCACGTTTGCCGATCATCTCTTTAAAATTGAATTTTTCTGCAACAGTGTTTACTTTTCCAGCATCTTTTCGTAAATCTATTATTCCATTTTCAGTTATTGTTGCGATTCCGACAGAGTCATACCCTCTATAGGAAAGTCGTAAGCCTGCATCGATTAAGGTTGGACCAAGAAGTTTATCCTGTTTGCTAACTATTCCAAAAATACCACACATTGAGACCTCATTTATGAGATGTTATGTGTAATCTCATTTAATCAGCGCTGAGAGCCAATTACTGAAAGTACACGATGTTAAAGATTATAGAGTGTTCAGAAGTAGTCTCATATATGTAAAATGTCATTCATGCATCCATTTACATAAGATGTTTTAGGTTGCATTCTTCATGTAAAAAAAAAGCTGCTGATTGATTTCAGCAGCAGGATTATTATTATTCAGTGGGTTTGGGTTTCGCGAAGATCGTCCATCGATCTTCATTATCTTCTCTAAACAGGATGACGACAAGAGATGGTTCGGTATCGGAAAGGATTCGTACATTTTCACGAGAAATTTGGAGCACTTCCTCAACCTGGTAAACAATGATGTCATTATTGTTCATATATATACTGATTTCATCTTGTGAGGTTAGAGATTTCACGACAGCCTCAGATTGATTTGACCATGGGATAGCAATTACTCTTCGTAGTTTTGTGTTTGCTAACCATTCAGCGTTTTGTGGTTCCCATTTGTTATCCTGTATTTCTCCTCTTTGTAAGAAGAAGAACCAACCTCCAGGCAATTGGAGGCCAGTAGGATAAATCAAATCCTGATCAGTTGCTTGTATAGCAGGGGGAGGGCTGGCTATCTTTCGATTATTAATGCTCCATTGAGTAATTACCAATATTATTGAAACGATAACCGCCAGACTGATGAAGAAACTTAAAATTATCAGTATTTTTTCTGCAATACTTAATGATTTAAACCACTTACTTAAAGCCTCTATATTTCTAGGAAGCCATTTTTTCTTTGATCTTTTTTCGAGTTCTTCGTCAAAAGCTGACTGATCAAATTCATCGATAAATGATTTTCGTAAGCTCTCTACAGATTCTTCATCCTGATCGATATCACCATCATTTTCTGAGGAAGAATCCGACTCCAGATCAGCGCTTTCTTCTGTTGTGTTACCATCCTCATCAGTACCCTCTCCTAAAAGGGGATATGTTGATTTTTCATCTGATTCTAATGAATCTATATCCTGTAAAAATTCATCAAAAGATTGTTCTTGATCAAGATCAAAGGGTTTTTCGCCTTCCAACTGGCTGTCATCATCTGTTGAGTCTAGAAGATCTTTCCAGGATGAAGATGAAAGCATCAATTCGCTTTCAACCATTTCTTCTAATTGATCTAATTCATTCTCATTTTGATCCAGTTCAACTTCAGGGATTGTTATCTTATCCAGATTTGATAGGAAATCATCTGATTCAATAGTATCCTGACCTTCAATGAACGGATTACTGGCTTTATCTGCATTAACAATCTCTTGTTCCAATTCCTGAATCAATTCGCTATCATCTAACTCATGATCGTAAGAGGTAAAAACATTGGCAGATTCGATAGAGGATGGTTCCTCTGATTTATCTACATCTTCACTAAGAGAAGATTTAACACGCTCCAGGAAATCCTCATTGGATTGACTTTGTTCCATCATTTCTTCCGCGTCTTGCTCAATATCTTCAATCGATATTGGACCTTTTTTATTAATTGCTTGTTTGCGTAACTCGTCGAGATCTTTGAATTCAGGAAGTGCGGTAAATGGGCCTGGGCTGGTTTTTTTAATTTCTTCTTTACTTGTCTGATTAGTCTTTTCCGGATCTTGACTAATTTGATTCATTCTGGAATCAATTTCTGTTTCTGAGTCAACGTCACTCACGAATGGTTTCTCAATTTGAATATCTGACAATCTATCCAGATAATCTTCACCATCATCAAGACTATCTGTTTCAGAATTTAGATTCTCCCCTTCGAGTGGTTCATCTTCCATTGAAAAATCTGAAGCTAATTTTTTTATATCGTTAAGTCTTGATTCGTGATCATTCGTATTTTCATCTTTCTCGCTACTTGAACTAAACGATGCTTCAATTCTGCTTAAATCATCCTTTTCAATTTTGTTTTCATTTTTAGCATCTTTTTTTTTGTCATTCTTCATAATTTTGTCCTGATTTTACGGTAGTAATCCAGGTAACTCAGGTGGTGGGATACGTAAAATTGTAAAAAGTTCACCATTTTCAGGTATTCTAACTTGAGTGGACTGATAAATTTCAAGAACGGTAATGGTGACATCAGAATCTTTAAATTGATTTTCATACTCAATAATTGCTTCACCATTTTGTACAGGAACTGTTATTGTAGACCCGTTGGCAAATTCTACGAGAATGTTTGCATTATCGATCAGTTCATTTTCATCCATTACATAATCCATATTGGTGTCTATGTAAAGATAAACATTAATTTTTCCACTGGCCAGATACGTTTTAGGTGTTGGTGTAAGAGTAGGAGTAACCGTAGGTGGAAATTGAACCAGGTCACTTTGACCGGTTGGTTGTAATTGTTCCGGTGCCAGAGTAGGTTGTGGCGCATAATAGAGCTGAAAGCTGGTGAGATTTTCCCAGACAGAATCGACATAATCACGGGCATCCGGACAAACCAGATTTGCAGAAACGTTCGCCCAGGTAGGTTCCAGACCTTTTTCTTTTACTATTTCCAAACTATTGCGTAAACAATAATAACCACCATGGTATGAGAGAATTGTAAATTTCCACATATCGGAAACGGTAGCTTTTAGTTCAAGATCATCAACAATGTAATTTGTTTGAGAACAATTGGATTTAATGACCTGGCCAGTTATGGCAATGGACTGTTCTGCAATATCAAGATTTATCATATTTTCACAAGCTGGACAATATGCATCTATAGAACGAATTAGACCACCTCTTAACATTGCCTGTTCAAACGCATTCATATTAACAAATGATTCATCACAATTAAAGAGCAGACCAGAACAAATCTGATTTTTTAAATCCTCATTCCAACGCAAGGCAACATCAGCACCTAACTCGTTGATCTGTGTGAATCCGTATTCCTCATACAAGTACCGAGCATTTTCAGGCCAGAATTGGGATTCCTGCTCGATGAGACTTTTGATAATAATGGGTGGAACACCAGATTCTCTTCCAGTTGCCCAGATAATCGGGTCGAATCGATTTTGCCAGGCGAACATCGCGTCTTCAACGACCTCCAAACCACAGGCATTTGGCGCGCCATTAGCAAACAAGCCGCCATTTGGACAGGTTGAAGCATCCACAAATCGATTCAGTATCAATTTTCCTGCCAGATAATGTAATTTATCAAATGTGGCTAACATGTCGGGAGATTCAGGAAATACCACCCATTCCGGTGATTCACCATAAGCAGTTTCGCGCCAGATCTCCCGACAGGAATCCGTGAAACCTAACAGTTGATCAATGGATGTTATGCGAACGTTATAGTATTCATTACTGATGAAAATTCTAATAATAGCGGTAATCACTTTGGTCTGATCACCAAAACTGCTTTCAGCCCAAAACTGAATTTGTGAGTCTTGTAACAGGGGAACGATACATTGATCGGAGAAACATTCAAAGGGCTCTCCATTGACAGTACCCGCAATTCTGGTAATTTTATATTCAGAATAAGGTTCAATTGCCTTAATTACCACATATGGAGCATTAATAGGAACTCCAGGGGCATAAATGTTAATAATAATGTCAGGAATGGTTATTTTTGTTACCTGAGTGACTTCTTCAGAAGAAACAAAAACCCAATATGTATCCAACCATAATTGATTCACAACAATTGGTGTGGAGGTCGGCTGAGGAGTTGGTGTACCGGTGACAATCACAGTCGGTGTAGGAAAGAGCGCTAACCATGATTCGTTACAGGCAGCTAATGTTTCCTGTCCAGTTGGGAATCCTTCATGATTAATTACAACTGTACAAACAGGAACACCAGTTCTGGTTACCAACCGCCATGTATATTGTGTAAACGTATTTTCTACTAATTTGATTCGTTCTGGTTCTTCAGTTTCTTCCTGTGCAGATACGTTAAAGGAAGCAAAAATCGATATAAAGATGAAGATTAATGCCAGAATTACGATTTTTTTGAGATTCTTCATCAAATAACAACCACCCAATAATTTAAATAGGAATAAAAGCCCTGAATTCAAACATTATATCCCTTTTTGTGAAAAAAGTCATCATAGATTTCAAACGAAATTTGGAAAAATGAATGAAGATGTAGATGAACCAATACCATTTATTATACATAACAAAATAAAAATTTCATCATCATGCATTGATTAAATTTGGTAGTAAAATTTGTATTGTTTATACCAGGCTGGATGTTATCGAATTTAAAAATGACCAACCTTCATTAAGGAGCTTACCTATGAAAAATTCAATTAAATCCTTGATGTTTTATTTATTGCTATTATCAATGATTTTAAGCGCATGTAGTTCTTCTATTTTATCTGCTGAACCAACTCAGCAACTGACTAGCACCAGTGAACCTACAATAGAAGAAATTTTAGAACCAACCACAATGCCGACACTAATTCCAACTGAAACCTCCATTCCCCCAACTCCTACATCGGAACCTACTTTGGTTCCAACAGAAGCTGGTGAACCCAATTTTAGAATTTCTGAAAAAGATCAGGCCGAACAGATTTTTATTCCTGCAGGTGAATTTATTATGGGTACACAAGATACCGATGCGCAACACACTTTGAATAATGGTGTCGCATATCCAGAGGTACCCATGCATACTGTTTATCTGGATGGATATTGGATTGATAAATATGAAGTGACCAATGGGCGTTATGCATTATGTGTAGCAGATGGGGCTTGCACAGCACCCTGGGTAAACTTTTCAAATACACGCCAGGAATATTATGGAAATCCAGAATTTGATAACTACCCAGTAATAATGGTAGATTGGTGGCAGGTAAATGCTTATTGTGAGTGGGCCGGTGGGAAATTACCCTCCGAAGCAGAATGGGAAAAAGCCGCAAGAGGGACAGATGGACGTAGATATCCATGGGGAAATGACCCTATAACTGAAGATAAGGCAAATTTTTGTGATGTAAATTGTACAAGGGAACATGCAAATCCAGCTTTTGATGATGGATTTGCAGATACTGCTCCGGTTGGTAGTTATCCCGATGGTGCCAGCCCTTATGGTGTAATGGATATGGCAGGAAATGTTTGGGAATGGACGCGTTCCATTCCACAACCCTATCCTTATGACCCAGATGATGGTCGTGAAGCAAAGGATGGATATCAATACATCTGGCGTGGTGGCCCTTGGAGCAATGGAACCTGGTGGATTCGTTCTACTTTGCGATATAAATCTGTGCCTAAATATTGGTACGAGAATCTAGGATTTCGTTGTGCTTCGACAGATTAATTAATAATTCAAATAATAGAGACCCATCACCGACAGATGGGTCTTTTCTAGCTTCATCATAGAAATCAGCTGATCTAAATAAGGGAAAATGTAATACAATTGAAGCAGGATCATTCTACAAAATTTCATGCTCTGATCGGAAATTGACACTCATATTGGTTTAAAATTAATCTACTCACTCTGCGAAAGGTGACTATGTCTGAATTTTCACGTTATGAAATTTACATGTTGCTTAATCAAGAAAAACCATTGTGGTTAAGTTATATTGATTTGAGTGATGCTGATTTGAGAGGTGTAAATCTCTCATTATCCACATTATCCAATGCAAATTTTAGTGGGGCTGATTTGCGGGGGGCGAATTTATCGGAAGCGAAATTGGGGGGCTGCAATTTTGAAAACGCCAATCTCATCGGGGTTGATTTAAGAAAAGCAACACTGCGGGGCGCGAACCTGCGTGGTGCTGATTTACGGGAAGCAAATTTGGCAGAAGCAGACATGATGGAAGCCGATTTAACAGGCTCTAATTTGATAGAAGCAAATTTAGGAGGTGTTGATCTTACCAATGCGAATCTCACCGATGCTGATTTAACCGGTTCCAATGTTCCAGACCATAAGATCCTACGGGCCAAATCATTGTTTGGCACGATTATGCCCGATGGAACAACGCATAGTTGATCTTCAAATTCTTCGTATTTCATAATCTGAAGAGAGAAATACTTGAAATTACGGATGTTTGTCAAATGTAACTTACCATTCTTTTTCCTATAATATGCATATCAAGGAAAATGAAATTCAGATAATAAAAAAGGAAAAGAAAATGAAAAAACATAATTTTAATGCAGGCCCGTCCATCTTACCTCAAATCGCAATTGAAAAAACAGCCGAAGCTGTTATGAATTTCGCTGGAACCGGCTTATCACTGTTGGAAGTGTCTCATCGCAGTAAAGAAGTGGATGCCATTAATGAAGAAGCGATGGCATTATTTAAAGAATTGCTTGATATTCCAGAAAGCTATAAGGTCTTATTCCTGGGTGGTGGTGCCAGTACTCAGTTCTTTACTATACCTTACAACCTTATGGAGACAAAGGCAGCCTACCTGGTAACTGGAAGCTGGGCAAAAAAGGCAACCAAAGAAGCGAAATTATTTGGTGAAGTTGTGGTCGTTGGTTCTTCAGAAGATAAGAACTTCACCTATATTCCGCGTGGATACAATATTCCGATAGATGTTGATTATTTCCACATCACCACCAACAACACCATTTATGGCACTGAAATCAAAGAAGATCTGGTTTCCCCAGTTCCATTAGTCGCAGATATGTCATCAGATATCTTCAGTCGTCCCATGGATGTGTCTAAGTATGGATTAATCTATGGTGGTGCCCAAAAGAACCTGGCTCCTGCTGGTCTGACATTTGTAATTGTAAAAGAAGAATTATTAGGTAAAGTTAGCCGCCCACTTCCAACCATGGTTGATTATCGAACTCATATCAAAAGTAGCTCGATGTTTAACACTCCACCTGTTTTTGCCATCTTTACAGCCTTACAGACGTTGAAATGGTTGAAGGATCTTGGCGGTTTAAAGGCTATCGAGAAGATCAATCAAGAAAAAGCCAAAATGCTTTACGATGAAATTGATCGTAATAAACTTTTCATTACAACCGTGCCAGACGAAAAAGACCGATCATTAATGAACGTTTGTTTTGTGATGAAAGAAGAATATAAAGAACTTGAAAAAGATTTCCAGACATTCTCTGGTGAAAAAGGGATGGTTGGCATCAAGGGGCATCGCGATGTAGGCGGATTCCGCGCATCTTTGTATAATGCCATGCCCATTGAAAGTGTGCAGGCATTGGTAAGTAGCATGCAAGAATTTGAAAAGTTACATTAATTAATAAAAAAAAGACTGGATGGAAATGATGAAGAAAGTATTATTGGCAACCGAAAAACCTTTTGCAACTGAAGCTGTAGGGCAAATAAAAGAAATAGCTGATAAAGCTGGTTACCAGATCGTTCTTTTGGAGAAATATACTGAAAAATCAGATCTCTTAAAAGCAGTTTCTGATGCGGATGCTATGATCATAAGGAGTGACATCGTGGATGCAGAAGTGCTGGAGGCTGCTAAACAATTAAAAATTGTTGTACGAGCTGGTGCTGGTTACGACAACATCGATCTTTCCGCTGCAACCGCCCATCAAGTTGTGGCGATGAACACACCAGGACAAAACTCGAATGCCGTTGCAGAATTAGCCATTGGAATGATGATTTATCAGGCACGCAAGCAATTCACTGGCAAATCTGGTTCGGAACTGAAAGGAAAAACCCTTGGATTGCATGCTTATGGAAATGTGGGAAAATGTGTTGCATCCATAGCGAAAGGATTTGGTATGGAAATCTACGCCTTCGATCCTTACATTTCGAGAGAGATCATTGAATCTGATGGAGTACATTGGGTAGGATCTGTCGAAGAGTTGTATGAGAAATCACATTATGTATCATTACACATTCCTGCCAACTCAGAAACCAAAAACTCCATCAATTATGCACTTCTTTCACGCATGCCGAAACCTGCAGCTTTGGTTAACACTGCCCGTAAAGAAGTGGTGAATGAAGCAGATTTATTAAAAGTTTTCTCTGAAAGACCTGATTTTGAATATATATCGGACGTTGAACCTGGTTGTGCAGCTGAAATTAAAGAAAAATTTGCGGGACGCTTTTATTTCACACCGAAGAAAATGGGGGCACAAACGGAAGAAGCCAACATAAATGCTGGATTAGCAGCCATCCGCCAGATCATTGATTACTTTGAAAAAGGTGATATAAGATTCCAGGTCAATAAATAGTTTGTTAAGATCCCATAGATTGGAAACCGGTTTTTTGCCGGTTTTCTTTTTTTAACAGGTTATGCTAATTTTTGACCTTTGCAGAGATTTTCTTTATATTGATACATATTAATGGTAATAAAGGAAAATGGTATGAATGAAAAATTTAAAAAAATTGTCTTAGGTGGTGGATGCTTTTGGTGTCTGGATCCCATTTATAAAAATCTAACCGGAGTCGAAGATGTGGTTGTTGGATATGCTGGTGGAAGTGTAAAATTACCCACTTATGAGCAAGTATGTGACGGTAGAACGGGTCATGCTGAAGTTGTCGAAGTTACCTATGATCCTGAAGTGATTTCTTTGAACGGGTTACTGGATGTCTTCTTTCAGGTGCATGATCCCACCACATTGAATCGTCAGGGAGCAGATGTGGGCACTCAATATCGGTCGATTATTCTGGTCAATGATGAAGCAGAGAAAGTTCTTGTAAATGAAATTGTCGAAAAAATTGACCAATCCAGCTTATGGCGAAGTAAAATCGTAACCCAAATTGAGGTATTAACAGATTTTTATCCCGCTGAAGATTATCACCAGAACTATTATGAGAAAAACCCATGGGCGGGATATTGTCAGGTGGTGATCAATCCCAAGTTGAAAAAATTTAAAGAAAAGTTTTCTGAGCAATTGAAGAAATAAAATAAATCAAACTGGACTTAGATTATTCAACAAGCATAGAAAAGAATCCTGTAGGAAATAACCTGAAATTTACGCTTCAGGTTATTCCAAGAATTAAATTGTCTTTCAGATTATTATCAATGCTCCAATGATATAATGGCGATTATTAATTTCTAGTTCGATTCCAGGGATTTTTATGCAAAATATCAACTTTCAAAATCAGGAATGTGTCGTTTTAGAAAATGACAAAATCCAACTCATTATTTCGCGTTCTATTGGTCCTCGAATACTGGCACTAAATTTTCACGGAAGCCCAAATCTTCTCGCAGAGTTACCTGATTTCACAACTCAAATGCCAGATGGTCAGCCCTATCATTTTTATGGTGGACATCGTTTGTGGATGGCCCCGGAGCATGTACCGCTGACCTATGAATATGATGATCAACCTGTGAAGATTGTTGAAGATGGTGATTCCGTTTTGATCATGAAAGATATAGAAATGAATTCTGGGATTAAGAAAACAATTCGTTTAAAACTGGATACGGATCAAGCAATTGTTTCAGTTGAGCATGTTCTTAAGAATTGTGGCAATACGCCTCTGGAATGCGCGCCCTGGGCAATTACTCAATTTCGGACCGGTGGAGTGGCGATTTTACCGCAAAACAGAATGGATTCTGGGTTGCTCCCCAATCGTTCGTTAGTTATCTGGCCTTATACGGATATGAATAATCCCAATGTCCAGTGGGGCAATGATTATATTTTATTGAATGCAAAAGTAAATTCACCTTTTAAGATTGGTTTCCCAAATTCCACAGGGTGGTTGGCTTATTGGCTGGATGAATGTTTATTTGTCAAGCGAGCTCCATTTTCAGATGGATCCGATTATTATGATATGGGTAGTTCGAGTGAGTGTTATTGTAATGACAAGTTTCTGGAATTGGAGACATTAGGACCAAAAACTGTATTGGAACATGAAGAGTCTGTGACTCATATGGAAACTTGGGAGCTGTTTGGAAATGTTAATAAGCCTGAAGATGAATTCCATGTAAAGAAGGTGCTTAAGGAACTGAATTTACGGTAATATTTAAATAAATAAATAATTCATATCAAATTCTGATCCGTGTTTTTGTTATAAGAAAGACCGATCGATTTTTTTTGTTATAAATTCAATATGTATAATGAAAGTAACAGATTGATTAATTTCGGGAATGTATTTATTCGAATATAAATTATGAACTCACAACCTAAAGAAAATCAGTATGCATTTGTAATAATGCCTTTCGCAAAGAAATATGATCCTGTTTATCAAAGAATCATAAAACCTGCTGTAGAATTGTGTGAAATTAAATGCAAGAGAGCGGATGAAGATTCTCAAGGACATATACATCAGCAAATGCTCGAGAAAATTTTTGAAGCAAATGTCATTATTGCTGACATATCATCGTTTAATCCAAATGTTTTTTATGAATTAGGAGTTGCTCATTCTAATGGTAGTAAAACTATAATGATTTGTGATATTGAGAATTTGGATAAAGTTCCATTTGATATTGCTCCATTTCGTGTACTATCATATCAAAATCCGGAAGTAAATTTAAAAATTGATGAAACAATTAGATCTCTTTCAAATGAAATTTTACGTGTAATAAATTATGAAAATGAAGGAATTATCAATCCAGTTCAAGATTATAAAAATTCTCAATCGCCTGTAAGAAGCTCTACAAGTCTTTTTATCAATGAACTTACTGCAAGCGCTGAGGAAG
>JACZIY010000272.1 GCA_014860845.1 Anaerolineaceae bacterium | reverse complement strand
TGGAAAGGAAATATCGCCAGAAGTAGATGTGTGTGGCAACCGTGGCGCATATTTTATCCATGCCAAATTGAACTTGCTACGTGGGGAGGAAACATCCTGGTGTTTTGTGGCTGATGTTCAACAAGATGCCGCAGACATTGTGAACTTGATTCATCATCTTAGAAAAAAACCAGCTGATCTTACCCTGGAAATTGAACAAGATATTAATGCCAACACTCGCCAATTGGAAAAAATTGTAGCCAGCGCTGATGGTTTACAGTTAAGTGCTAATGTTCTTCGATCTTCACATCATTTTTCGAATGTGATGTTTAATTTGATGCGCGGTGGTACCTTTGCCGACCAGTATTGGATTGACTGTGCTGATTTTTCTGACTTTGTCTCTACCCATCATCATCAACTGCATAAGACTCATTCTGAATTTTTGGAGAAATTGCCTGCGAAAATCCTTGTTTGGGATTTACATACCCGATTAAAGACCCAGAATTCAACTGATCTCACCCGGCTCGGTTACATCTATTTGCCATTGACTTTTAGCCGTCGACATGGAGATCCCAGTCGGCCTTGGAATAAGTTTACGATCAATATAAAAAAACCGGATGGATCTGTACGCCTTGACTATGAAGGGAACTGGCGCGACATTTTCCAGAATTGGGAGGCCCTGGCTTATTCCTATCCTGAATTTGTGGAAGGGATGATTTTTACTTTTCTGAGCGCTACCACAGCCGATGGATACAATCCTTACAGGATTACGCGATCAGGTCTGGATTGGGAAACCCCGGAACCAGGAAATCCATGGGCGAATATAGGCTATTGGAGTGACCACCAGATTATTTACCTCTTAAAATTGATGGAAATCAGTGCAAAGGTCCATCCAGGGCGATTGAGCGACTTCCTGGAAACGCACATCCTCAGCTTTGCGAATATTCCTTACCAAATCAAACCTTATTCTGACCTGTTGGAGGATCCGTATAATACCATCCATTTTGATGATGCGCTGGAAGACAAGATTGGTGAACGAGTTAAATCGTTTGGTACAGATGGAAAATTAATCTTTGATTCAGATGGTAAGGTTCTACATCGCTGCCTCGGGGAAAAATTGCTTATTTTGCTTTTAGCAAAACTTGTTAACTTTGTCCCAGAAGGTGGTATTTGGATGAACACTCAACGCCCGGAGTGGAATGATGCCAATAATGCGCTGGTTGGTAAGGGGTTATCCGTGGTTACTCTGGGTTATTTACGCCGGTATATTGTTTTTTGTCAGGAATTGTTGCGTGAGAAATCATCTCTCAATCTAAATATAAGCGAAGAAGTTGGCTTACTTTTTATGCTGATTAAAAAAATCTTACAGCAGTTTTCTCCTAACCTGGCATCAGAATTTGTTGACCAACAACGCCGCACCATGATGGATGCGCTTGGGCAGGCTGGTAGTGATTACCGCTGGAAAATTTACTCGCAGAATTTCTCAGGAAAATTGACTTCAATCAGCAGTCATGACTTGCTTGAATTCTTAGACCTGGCGCAACAATTCGTCGAACATTCCTTGCGTGCCAACAAGCGCAGCGATCAACTCTATCATACCTATAATATTCTAAACTTAGGTGAAGATAGTGCCAGCATTAACAATCTAAAGGAAATGCTGGAGGGCCAGGTTTCTATTCTTTCTTCTGGATTGCTTTCCGGGGATGAATCACTTGCACTATTGAAAAGTTTACGCAGGAGCGCTCTCTTCCGTGAAGATCAGAACACTTACATTTTATATCCAGATAAACCCCAACCAGGTTTTCTATCCAAAAATTCTATTTCGATGGAACAAATTGGCGATTTGCGCCTGCCAGCTATTCTAGCAGAAATGCAGGATAAAACATTGCTTGTTAGAGACCTGGATGGAATGTACCACTTTGGCGGACAACTGCACAATGTCAAAGATGTGTATGAAGCTTTGGAAAACCTGGCAAAAAAAGCAGAATTGACAGAGTTAGTGGATGCTGAAAAAGAAAAAATAGCTGTATTATTTGAGGATGTATTTCACCATGCCGAGTTTACAGGAAGGTCTGGAAAATTCTTTGCCTACGAAGGACTCGGAAGTGTCTACTGGCACATGGTTTCTAAGCTGTTGTTGGCTGTCCAGGAAACCGCGTTGAATTACCAATTTGACTCTTCCTCAACCGGATTAATCGAAAAATATGAGGATATACGTGCAGGCCTTGGATTAAATAAATCTCCAGCCGAATTTGGCGCATTTCCCACCGATCCTTATTCGCATACACCCAAAGGTCAGGGGGCAAAACAACCTGGTATGACAGGGTTGGTGAAAGAAGAAGTCATCGCCAGAATGGCTGAGGTTGGATTGGTGATAATAAATGGATGCCTTACATTCAATGCACTGTTATTTGACCCCAGCGAACTTCTTTCTGAACCCGGGACGATCCAATATCAGGATGTCAACGACAAATCTCTGCAGCTCCAGTTACCAGCTGGCAGCCTGGCATTCACCTGTTGTGGGGTGCCCATTGTGATTCAACTAGCCAAAAATTCTGGCATTAAAGTTTTCCTGAACGATGGTAAAACACAAACAATCGAAGGTGATTGCATGGATGAAATCAACAGTCAGCACATTTTCAAGCGTGAAGGGGTTGTACATCATCTCTGGGTGAAACTAAGCTGATACAAGTGAATGATTTGAGATCTGATTCAATCAGCATGTTTTAATGATTGTAACTGAAATATTAATTCAACCAAATAGCTTTTTCCCTACTGAACATGAATGTAGATTTACTTGTAATCATAACTTTTGGTGAACCAGATAAATAAATTCCCATCTGATGAATGATTTACATGGAAAATAATTAATTTATCCACCGATCAGAAGTATTACTGATTTAACAAATTGATATTTCCATTATAATTATTAAGGATGGATGGGGTGAGATGTGCTTACAATTTTTTATTTATTTAATCCGAGGTGAATATGGAAGCAAACCAAGTATTGAAACGTGCTGATGTTCCGGTGGAACAGACCTGGAACCTGGAAGCCATCTTTCCATCTGTGGAGGAGTGGGAGAAAGCTTTGAATGGGATTGAGGTGGAGATAAATCAGATTGTTCCGTTCAGGAATACTCTAGCTCAAAGCCCTCAGCAATTGTATAAATGCCTGAAGGTGACAGAACGAGTTAGCCGGTCAATGGAGAATATTTTCCTGTATGCCAACCTGGGGAGTGCCGTAGACAATTCCGATCAGGCTGCTCAGGCTCGAGCAGTGCAAGCGAGGGGTAAAAATGCCAAATTGCATGGCACCACAGCTTTCATTGAGCCGGAAATGATCGCGATTGGATTCCCAACCTTAAAAGTATGGTGCCAGCAGGATCCAGATCTGGCGCTTTACAAAACCTACTTTGACCAACTCGAACGCAAGCAATCCAAAGTCCGCTCCTTTGAGGTTGAAAATGTGCTGGCCATGGCATCCGAGCCCATGAGCACCGTGGTGCAGACCTATAATAGCCTGACCAATGTAGATATCAAGTTTGGAGTGGCCACCGATGAAAACGGACAAACCTATCCCATTGAGCAGGGTAATTTTGGGGCTTTGATCAGTCATGAAGACCGTAAAGTTCGTAAAACAGCCTGGGAAAATTATAACGATGCATTCTTGAAAAACAAGAACACGTTGACCGGGTTGCAGATTGCCGGATTACAAAAAGATATTTTTATTGCCAATGTGCGTGGTTTCAAGAATACGCTGGAAGCTTCCTTATTCCCGAACAATATTCCTGAAGAAGTATTCCATAATTTGATCAGTGTATTCCGCAAGTATCTACCCACCTGGCATAAATACTGGCGCATTCGCAAGCAATGGTTGGGACTGGATGAATTTCAAGAATATGATGTCAAAGCACCCTTGACCGACCAAAAACCGGTGGTCTCATACCAACAGGCGATTAAATGGATCACCGCAGGAATGCAGCCTTTAGGCGAAGAATATGTTGGTATTCTCAACCAAGGTGCCACGACTGATCGCTGGGTGGATTGGGCAGTCAATCAGGGAAAACGCCAGGGTGCGTTTTCCAGTGGTGTTTATGATACCAGTCCCTTCATCATGATGAGTTACAACAATGATGTCTTCAGTCTGAGCACATTGGCGCATGAGTTGGGACATTCGATGCATTCTTATTACACCAAACATACTCAACCCTACATTCATGGACGTTATGCTTTGTTTGTCGCTGAGGTGGCTTCGAATTTCAATCAGGCCATGGTGCGGGATTATTTATTGCGCACCCAGACCGATCCTGTTTTCCAACTAGCGCTCATCGAAGAAGCCATGTCGAATTTCCACCGCTACTTCTTCATCATGCCCACCTTGGCGCAATGGGAATTGGATATGCACCATCGTCTGGAGCAGGGCAAAGCCATGAATGCCAAAGTCATGATTGACCGTTGTGCCGAGTTATTCCATGAAGGCTATGGCAATGAAGTAGCCTTTGATCATGAGCGTGTTGGTATCACCTGGTCACAGTTCAGCCATATGTATATGAACTATTATGTGTATCAATATGCGACCGGTATATCCGGAGCACATGCCCTGGCTGAAAATATCCTGGCCGGCCAACCTGGCGCTGTGGATCGATATCTCACTTTCTTAAGTGCAGGAAATTCGGTCTATCCGCTGGATGCATTACAGACTGCAGGCGTAGATCTAACCTCATCCGAACCGGTGGAAAAAGCGTTCAATTATCTGGGCAGAATTGTGGATCGCCTGGAAAATTTATTAGCTGAGAAGTAAGAATTTGAAAGTAGATAAAGCCCAAATGAATGGGGTTTAACTCATCGTTTGGGCTTTTTTTATTGTAAGAAGGGTAGGACTTTGTTATTCAGGTCATCCGGAAAGATCATGCCAATGTGAATCATGGCGACTTTGCCTTCCGGATCGATCAGAATCGATGTGGGGAAACCTGTGATTCCCAGACCATTTAATACAGTTCCATCAGTGTCTAAAACAACTTTAAATCCCAATCTTAGAGAGTCGGCAAACTGTGCAGCTATATCTCTGGTCTCGCCTGCATTGATCGCCAGGATTTCAAATCCTTTATCCTGATGTGTTTGATGAAATTCATTCAAATCAGGCATCTCTGCCCGGCAGGGGGGACACCAGGTTGCCCAGGCGTTCAACAAGACATATTTTCCTTGATAATCACTGAGATGGACGATTTCTCCTTCCAGGTCTGATAATGCAAAGTCTCCAACGGATTTTCCCTGGATGGCTTTTTGGACACCTGCCTGTTGGGAATTTTGCAGGGATAACAACAACAAACTCACCATTAAGACGACTGCTATCCCAATGATAATCTGAACGTTCCTATTTTGCTTCTTTTTGATCTTTACAGGCTTTTTTATTTTCATTTAGACCAATCTAGCATCATCTGTTTTTGTTAGTATTTAAAAATTGAATGATGTCTCCAGCCCAAATTCTTTTAAAATTAAGAGTTATCCTTTAGATTACTTTTAAAGCAAAAGGTTGCAATCTGGAGAAAAAATTCCAATTTAGAGCCAATTCACCGGTAATTCCTGATTGAGATGTAATAGTCTTCCCTTTTCCCCGGAAATGGCCACGGTCGATATGGATGCAGGGGCAATCCGAATCTGATTCAGGTTTTCCAAAGGTAATCCAATCAAATGACTGATGGTGTG
>JACZIY010000271.1 GCA_014860845.1 Anaerolineaceae bacterium | reverse complement strand
GGCTCCTTCTGGCGCATATTCCGGTTTGAAATGCATCAGAGAACCCACCGAAGCCAGTTTTATTGCTTTTTGACCCAGCACCCAGGGCAGAATATCCAGATCATGACAGCATTTCGCCAGAATCATCGGGCTGGACTGTTCGTGATTGCGCCAGTTACCGCGTACATAGGAGTGTGCCATATGCCAGAAAGACACATTCTCGCGGTGGTCCACATCCACAATCTGCCCCAACACCCCTGATTGCACCAGTTCGCGCATTTTCTGGAAATGCGGTGTATAACGCAGCACATGGCAGATCCGCATCTGACGTTCAGTCTCCTGGCTGACCTTCAGCAACAATTTGCACTCCTCCAGTTTGTTGGCCATCGGTTTTTCCAGCAGGATGTGATACCCGGCGCGCATGGCTGCCACCGCTGGGGCGGTGTGTTGCCAATCCTGGGTACAGATCAGTGCCACCTCCCCCAGGGCTGGTTTTTCCAGCAAAGGTTCCCAGGACTCAAACTGCATCTCCTCGGGAATCTGGTGTTGTTCAGCGAAGGTTTTTCTGCGTTCCGCAATTGGTTCAGCCACCGCTACAAATTTCAATTCATCCGGGTGGTGCAAAGCATACGGTGCGTAACACTGGGCACCGCGGTTACCGGCACCGATCAGAATCGCGTGAATGGGTTTGGTCATAGGGAACTCCTATTATGATGTAATCAAGTAGGTTATTCCTATTAAACCATAATTAAGAAATAAACGTTATTTCTATCTATCAAAAATTTTTAGATTGTAGGGTGTCTCGCTGACGCACCAATAATAATTATCCTAATCATCATCTAAAACTTCCTTATAACCGTTATTGAATAACACAAATAATGGTGCGTTATGAACGCACCCTACTTTTCTTTCGATATGTTATTTCCAAGTTTATCCCTAAGTGTAACCCATTCGGGTCACAGGCAATTCACCCATTAAAAAAAGTGGCTGGCTATTTTCAGCCAGCCACCTCGTTTAAGCATAACATACCAAATTGAGAATTTCCCAAAAAAGCTATCAGCTAGTATGTTAAAAGCAGCATTGATACAAGGAAAATAATCTTAGATAATATGTTAAGGGGATCCGGCAGTCCGACTTGAGCTAGGTACAAGATT
>JACZIY010000270.1 GCA_014860845.1 Anaerolineaceae bacterium | reverse complement strand
CAATGGAAAGAGGGAGAGAAATAATGATGCAATATAGTCTGAGTATCCAGGATACAGCAGAATTAGATTTTGTTTCATTGGGAGCACTTGTTCACCGACTCGACCCAGGAATCGTCCCTTTTCGCAAGGCAACGCAATGCCAGATTCATGTCAGTGGTGGAGAATTTAATTGTGCAGCTAATTTAGCAGATTGTTTTCAACTTAAGACTGGTATCGCCACTGCCATGGTGGATTATCCTATTGGTGATTTGATTGCGGAACGCGTCAAAGCAATGGGCGTCAAGCCATTTTATAAACAATTCAACCATAATGGAGTCAATGGCCCTAATATGGCTACCGTGTATAGTGATCGAGGATTTGGAGTGCGAGCACCGGTAGTTTTCTACAATCGCTGCAATGAAGCTGCAGCTCAGTTAAAACCAGGTGATTTTGACTGGAAAGAAATTTTCTCTGGTGGAGTCCGTTGGTTCCATAGTGGCGGTATTTTTGCTGCTTTATCCGAGACAACCGGTGAAGTCATTATTGAAGGAATGCAGGCAGCGAAAGAATCTGGAGCTATTGTCTCCTTTGACCTGAATTATCGGGCAAAATTATGGAATATCTGGGGAGGTCACGAAAAAGCCCAGTCTGTGATCCGCCAAATTATGAAGTATGTGGATGTTCTTGTCGGAAATGAAGAAGATTTACAAATGGGTCTGGGCATTGCTGGTCCACAGGTCACAGCAGCTTCCAAACTGGATCCCAGTGTATTTTTTGGCATGATCGAGGAGACTGTTGGTTTATATCCACAAATAAAAATTGTCGCCACAACGTTAAGGGAAGTGCATTCCACCAACCATCATAGCTGGGGAGCAGTAGCCTGGATCAATGGAACAACATATCAATCCCCCACCTGTGACTTAAATGTTTATGATCGAGTTGGCGGTGGTGATGGATTTGCCTCGGGTTTATTCTACGGATTACTCTCCGGTGAACCTGAACAGATAGCAGTCAACCTTGGATGGGCGCATGGTGCGTTGTTAACAACTTTTCCAGGGGATACAACCATGGCAACCATTGATCAGGTCAAAGCTTTCGCCAAAGGAGGTTCCGCACGTATACAAAGATAATAAATAATAGCTTATAAATTCTGGAATTGTTCTATTTTTTAATCGATTATGCACACGTGTGCACCACGAAGGAGTTAAGATATGACAAAAATGAAAGCGCTCGTAATGAAAGATGTTGGAAAACTCGTATTTGAGGATCGCCCTATTCCACAGGTTAAAAACCCGGATGATGTTTTGTTAAAAATAAAAGCGGTTGGCATTTGTGGGAGTGATGTCAAGATCGTCGAAGGCAAACATCACTTTAAACCTGACACTGTCCTCGGACATGAATTTTGTGGTGAAGTCGTAGAAATTGGTTCCCATGTAGATCACCTTAAAGTCGGAGACCGTGTTGCTGTAGATAATAATATCCGCTGCGGTTTTTGTGATTTCTGCCGAATGGGTCTCACCAGCCAATGTGTGGATATCAAAACCAGTGCATTGGGTGTTATGCGTGATGGTGGGTACGCCGAATTCTGTCTGGTTCCTGAAAAACAATGTTTTGTAGTTCCGGACATGATTGATGATGTGTTAGGAACCCAGGTTGAAACACTGGCTACCGTTGTAAATGGTATGAATCATCTCCAGATGCTACCTTATGACTATGCCCTGGTGATCGGTTTTGGACCTATCGGTTATTTGTTCGCTCAATTCTGTAAAAACATTTCCGTGAAATATGCCGTAACTGAGATTGATCCTTATCGTATAGAAGTTGCCAAAAAATGTGGCCACACGGTCTGGAATCCCAATGAAGTGGATATTCCTACAATGATTTCTGAATACACCTATGGTCGCAAAGCTGATATCGTGATCGAAGCAACCGGAAATGGATTTGAACAAGCTCTGAAATGTGTTACCCCTGGCGGAAAACTCTTACCTTTTGGGATGGATTCAAGCATCACAGCTAATGTTGTCCCGAACGAGATTACCCGTTGGGCAACCAAGATTATCGGTCTGTATCTGGGCCAAAATACCATGGTACCTTCTATTCGTATTTTCCGTGAAAATCGCATTGAAATGGACAATTTCTTTACCAAAGTAATTTCGCTGGATGATGGCATCAATGCTTTTGAGGATCTTGGCCTGGATATGAAAACCCTGCAGAGAATTCCTAAGAAGGCAATGAAGATTGTAATGAAGCCATAATTCTCCTTATTTTTTGAGAAGGGAGATGGTGGTTGAGGTAATATAAGGATAGCAAAACAATCAATATGCCGATCATCAAAAAAATGCTGTCAAAAGAAACTTACCATCATCTCCCCAAAAGGACCTAAAACTATGAAACATAAAGTCAATGTTGCTGTAATTGGAACCGGTCGCATGGGCAGCGTACATGTCGCCAATCTGGTACGTAATATACCCGAAGCCAACCTTGTAGCCATTTGCGATATTCGCCTGGACGTAGCCCAACAGGTTGCAGACGATCTGGGTATTGAAAGAGTAGTTCAGTATTATCATGAATTACTCAATGATTCGCAGATCGAGGCGGTATTGATCGCCACCAGCACCAACACTCATGCGGACATCATCATGGATTGTGCAAACGCAGGTAAACACATTTTCTGTGAAAAACCATTGGCTCTGGAATTGGATAGCATCGATAAAGCACTGCTTGCGGTTAAAAAAGCCCAGGTTAAACTTCAGGTCGGTTTCAATCGCCGCTTTGACAAAAGTTTTCAAAAGGTACGCGAAATTGTCCACTCTGGAGAAATTGGAAGACCGTCCATCCTGAGGATTACAAATCGCGACCCCGAATTGCCGAACAAGGAATTCTTAAAAGTGTCTGGCGGAATGTTTCTGGATATGACTATCCATGACTTTGATATGGCTCGCTTCCAGATCGGTGAGGTAGAAGAAGTTTATGCCATTGGAAATGTCATGATTGATCTCGAGCTCAACTCCTTTGGTGATATTGACACGGACATCGTGACTCTGAAATTTGAAAACGGAGCAATTGGAGCCATCGATAATAGCCGTCAGGCGGTCTATGGCTACGATCAAAGGCTGGAAGTTTTTTGTCTGAATGGCATGGCGAAAGCCGATAATGAGATGGAAAATACAGTGACAATGGGAAATACCTCAGGCTTTTCTGCCAGTCGGTTGCCATTTTTCTTCATGCAGCGCTATGCCCCCTGTTATGTGGAAGAAGTCCGCCAATTTATCGAGTGTGTGCGAGAGGATCTCCCAACACCAACAACAGGAGATGATGGCCGCAAAGCCGTTGTTCTGGGTTATGCAGCCTGGAAATCATTTCATGAAAATCGACCCGTAAAGATTAGTGAAATTAGTTGACGATCAATTGACGTATTTTCATCGTTTGAATGGAAAACCATTTATGCCTTTCGATAAAATATCAAGATTCCAGGAGAAAATAAAACAGGTTTTGGATCCGTTAAATATTTTGAACCCTGGAAAAGTAATACCAGATTAATCGGAATTAAAAATTATAAAAAGGAGATTTACTATGAGTGACAAAAAAGTACCCGCAGGATATTTACCATCAGACCAACCCGATTTGTTT
>JACZIY010000269.1 GCA_014860845.1 Anaerolineaceae bacterium | reverse complement strand
GGTTGGAACGGCTATTCATCAAGCTGCCGTTAAGGTTCGGGAAAAAGCATTAACCTTGGCAAGTAAATTACTCAATACACCTAAAGAGGAATTAGAGTTGGCCGATGGTGTTGTTCGTGTTGCAGACTTGCCGGAACAATTTATATCGCTAGGTGAATTGGCAATGCGGGCAAATCCTACCCGAGGAACAGTGGAAGAAGGCATGGAGCCTGGTCTTGAAGCAGCTTCCTATTATGGCCCACCACATGGGGCAACTGGTTATGGCTGTCTGGGATTAATCCTGGATGTGGATCCTGAAACTGGCAAGGTAAAGATTGAGCGGTTGGTGATAGCTGATGATTGTGGCACTAATATAAATCCGATGATTGTGGATGGACAAATCCACGGTGGATTACAGATGGGTATTGGTGAAGCATTTTACGAAAATTTAGTATATGATGATTATGGTCAATTGGTGACTGCGTCCTTCATGGATTATCTTTTCCCACAAGCAACCGATATGCCTGATAAATTTGAAATAAAACATATCGTCACACCTTCCCCATTGAATCCTTTAGGAATGAAAGGGATTGGTGAAGCAGGTGCTATTTGTGTGCCTGCCTGTTTTATGCAAGCATTAGAGGATGCATTTGAAAATAAGGATATGGATATTAAAGATTCATTTATGAGCCCTAGCAAACTCTATCATTCTGTTCAGAAAGTGAAAGGCGCGTAAGCGCCTTCCGCTATAACCTGGAAATTCTACGATTAATTATTATTGGAGGAAGTTGTAATGAAAATTGAAGGTACGCACGTTTTTAATGGTCCCCGTGAAGATGTTTGGGATATGTTCTATGATCCCAATGTTCTGATGAGCGCTCTACCAGGTGCACAGAAGATGGAATTGGTCAACGAAGACGAATACAAATTTGATATGAATGTTCGTGTTGGTCCTGTCTCAGGTGCTTTTACTGGTGAAATGCAATTGGAAAATGTTGTAAAACCCGATAGCCTGACACTGAAAGGTGGCGGAAAAGGTGCACCAGGATTCTTAAATGGTGTGGGTAATGTTAAATTCAAAGAACAGGAAGACAACACCACATTGATGGAGTATGAAGGCGAAGTCAATATAGGTGGAGCTCTTGCCAGTGTAGGCCAAAGAATGATCGATAGCGTTGCCAAGAGTATGATCCGCACTGGTTTTGAAACCCTTGATAAGGCTTTGGCTGCTCGCCTGGCTTCAAAAGAGTCTGGAGAAGCAGTGGTTGATTTCAAAGCACCCACAGAGGCACAATTTGCCAAAGAAGTTGCAAAGGATATGGTAAAGATGGAAAATCTTTCTGCTGAGACAAAACTAATTTTCTACATTGTCCCAGTAATTGCAGTCATTATCCTGCTTGCTGTCATCCTTAAAAGCTGTGGCGCATAATCCCAATCTTCACTCAGATATTATTTTTTAAGAGGTTTGAAGAGGATTGAAAGGAGGTATCATAACGTCAGAGAGTAGACCCCATAATTCCCCATATGTTTCCTTCGGAACGACCTGGTTAGTAATAACGCGCAAGAATTGGTGTGGAGGAGAGATTCATCCAATTGCTGATCGGTACAGATTCCAATCGAATCAACAAATCAAACTTATTCACATTCATCCTAAATTCCTTTAGAGGGAGGAAGACTCGTATGGCAACTCAAACAAAAGTAATGGCTTATCTTCCAAATGATCGCCCACCACTTGGGCAAATGCTTCTGCTGGGCTTCCAGCACGTAATTACCATGTTCCCCGCGACTGTATTATGCGCGTTATTGATGGGTTTCCCCGTCAGCACCGTTTTAACAGTCACCGGTTTCGGAACAGTCGTAGCTTTAATCGGTTCCAAATTGGCAATGGGAAAATTCATCCCCTTGTACTACGGTTCCAGTTTCAGCTATATTGCTGCAGTCACCGCCATCACCAAAGCTGAATTTGGTGTACCCGCTGACCCGGCTTTGCTCTCCATTGTGCAGACAGGTTTTATCGCGACTGGTGTGATTAACATCATCGTTGGTTTAATCATCCGCTACTCTGGTGGTAAAGAAGCATTGGATAAAGTTTTACCCCCCATCGTTACTGGTCCAGTTGCGACAACCATTGGTATTGGCCTGGGTGCTTCTGCACTGCAAATGGCCAGCGGTGTGGCTGGTGGTATTATGACTGGAGACATGAAATGGTGGGCTGCTGCCATCATTACATTATTGGCAGCTTTCCTGTGCTCTGTCTATCTGCAGGGTAAAGGCTTCATTTCCATGCTTCCCATTCTTTTGGGAGCCCTCATCGGTTACATTGCAGCAATCCCATTGGGTTTGGTAAACTGGTCAGGTGCCTTCACTTCAGCATTGGTTCGTGCACCGCAAATCACTTTCCCGAACTTCACCAGTGATCTGACATTTACTGTGATGTTTGGTATCGGTATTATGGCGATTGCGACCATTCCAGAATCAACCGATCACCTGTATCAGATTTCATTGTATGTTGATCACACTGCCGATGAATTGGGCAAAGAGAGATATGGTCTCAGCAAATACATTGGTCTTAACCTGATGCTGGATGGTTTGAACGACCTGGTGAATGGTATCTTCGGTTCAACCGCAGGCACCAACTACGGTGAAAACAACTCATTGATGGTTATCACCCGTAACTATTCAGGTCCAGTCTTGATCACAGCCGGTATCATATCCATGTTATTAGGCTTCATTGGACCATTGGCAGATCTCGTAGCAACCATTCCAACAGCCGTCAGTGGTGGGCTCTCGATCTACCTGTTCGGTGTCATTGGTATGCAAGGTATTGCGCTTATGATGGCTGAAAAAGTCAACCTGTTTGACCCAGCTCAATTAGCAATCGGTGCCACGATTCTTATCGTTGGTATTGGTGGAAACATCGGTTTCCCCGGTGGATTCCTCCCTATTCCTTGGCTCACTGGTCTGTTCCCAAGTGGCTGGCCGGCGATTGCAACCGCTGCTGTGTTTGGTATCCTGATGAACCTTATTTTAGTCTTCTGGAAGCCACCAGTTGTGCGTGAGCAGGCAGTCTAATCAATTAGTTTTACCTTTACATGTGACAGGTAGCTTGCATAGTTGAGCAGGTGTGCAAACCTGTCACCCCACGATACTCCCGGCGTCGATGCTCAGACGCCGGGAGTATTATGAAACGAAAAAGCTGGATCGATTAGCAATCATTTATAATGGTCTTTAAGATCCATGATTCTCTTGAATATGTTGATTCAAAAGAATTCTGGCTTTTTAAGAAAAATTGGAAAAGAGAAAGGAGTTTGTTTTGATTTTAGTAACTGGTGCCTCTGGAAAAACTGGCAGAACAATCACCAAAGCGTTATCCGCTAAAGGATTTGATGTACGTGCAATTGTTCGGAAGAAAGACCAGGTTGAAGACTTGCAAAAAATTGGCGCAAAAGAAGTTATTGTTGCTGATTTAATGGATGAGTCTGCGCTGGATCCGGCTTTTTTTGGTTCGACCGCGATTTACCATATTTGCCCAAATATGCATCCACAAGAAGTAGAAATGGGCCAATTAATGATCCAATTGGCACAAAAAAACCATTTGAAACACTTTGTTTACCATTCTG
>JACZIY010000268.1 GCA_014860845.1 Anaerolineaceae bacterium | reverse complement strand
CAGAATGGTAAACAAAGTGTTTCAAATGGTTTTTTTGTGCCAATTGGATCATTAATTGGCCCATTTCTACTTCTTGTGGATGCATATTTGGGCAAATATGGTAAATCGCGGTCGAACCAAAAAAAGCCGGATCCAGCGCAGTCTCATCCATTAAATCAGCAACAATAACTTCTTTTGCGCCAATTTTTTGCAAGTCTTCAACCTGGTCTTTCTTCCGAACAATTGCACGTACATCAAATCCTTTAGCGGATAAAGCCCTGGTAATTGTTCTGCCAGTTTTTCCAGAGGCACCAGTTACTAAAATCAAAACAAACTCCTTTCGTTTTCTCAAAATGATTCTTAAATATTCAGAATTCTTTTGAATACCGATTCAAGAGAATCCTGAATCCTCAAGATTATTATAAACGATCAAGAAATCCTAATTTATCTTGTTTGATTTTTTTCATAATACTCCCGACGCCAGAGCATCGACGTCGGGAGTATCTTGGGGGTGACAGGTTTGCACACCTGCTCTACTGTGCACCTACCTGCCACGAGTGAAGTCTAAAATTTATTAGACTGCTTGCTCACGCACAACAGGCGGTTTCCAGAAGACCAAAATCAGGTTCATCAGAATACCAAGCACTGCAGCGGTAGCAATCGCCGGCCAACCACTGGGGAATAAACCAGTCAGCCAAGGGATCGGTAGGAATCCACCGGGGAATCCGATGTTACCACCAATACCAACGATCAGGATGACTGCACCGATTGCCAATTGAGCCGGGTCAAACAGATTGACTTTTTCCGCCATCATAAGTGCAATACCTTGCATACCAATGACACCAAACAGATAGATTGAAAGACCACCACTAACCGCAGTCGGGATCGTGGCAACCAAATCTGCCAAAGGTCCAATGAAACCAAGCAGCATGGAGATGATACCGGCTGTGATCAAAACTGGGCCAGAGTAGTTACGGGTGATAACCATCAGGGAGTTGTTCTCACCATAGTTGGTGCCTGCGGTTGAACCGAAGATACCATTGACCAGGTCATTCAATCCATCAAGCATCAGGTTGAGTCCGATGAATTTGCTGAGACCATATTTCTCTTTGCCCATTTCAGCAGCAGTGTGATCAACATACAGAGAAATCTGATACAGATGTGCGGTGGATTCTGGTATAGTGGCAATAGCCATAATACCAATACCAAACATCACTGTGAATGTCAGATCACTGGCGAAGTTCGGGAAAGTGATTTGTGGTGCCCGCACTAAAGCCGAAGTAAAGGCACCCGCGAAATTGACAAGCCCCAAGGGGATGGCAGCAAGGTAACCAATGACAGCACCCAAAAGAATTGGGAGCATGGAAATGAAGCCTTTGCCCTGTAGGTAAACTGAGCACAAGAAAGCCGCTAGTAATGTAATGATAGCAGCAGCCCACCATTTCATATCACCAGATACCATACCACCAGCTACACCACTGGCCATCTGCAGGGCAGAAGCACCCAGACCAATACCGATGGTACAGGCAACTGGACCGGTTACGATTGGGGGTAAAACTTTGTCCAATGCTTCTTTACCACCGGAGTAGCGGATGATTAAACCGACGATGATGTTGATGACACCAGTCGCGATAAAACCTGTTTGCACAATGGCGAGCAAAGCCGGGTCAGCAGGTACACCAAATTCAGCTTTGGTGATGGCTGTTACAGCAGCAATATAGCTGAAACTGGAACCGTAATACAATGGAATGAATTTGCCCATTGCTAATTTGGAACCGATTAAAGCTACAACTGTTCCGAAACCGGTGACTGTTAAAACGGTGCTGACGGGGAAACCCATCAATAACGCGCATAATACAGTCGCGGGGAACATGGTAATCACGTGCTGGAAGCCCAGCAGAAGCATTTGCCCAAGTGGTGGGCGATCATTTGGAAGATAAGCCATTACTTTTGTTTGAGTTGCCATACGAGTCTTCCTCCCTCTAAAGGAATTTAGGATGAATATGAATAAGTTTGATTAGTTGATTCGATTGGAATCTGTCCCAATCAGCAATTGGATGAATCTCTCCTCCACACCAATTCGTGGTCGTCATTGCTAACCAGGTCGTTCCGAAGGAAACACATGGGGAATTATGGGGTCTACTCTCTGACGTTATGATACCTCCTTTCAATCCTCTTCAAACCTCTTAAAAAATAATACCTGAGTGAAGATTGGGACTATGCGCCACAGCTTTTAAGAATGACGGCAAGCAGGATAATGACTGCAATTACTGGGAC
>JACZIY010000267.1 GCA_014860845.1 Anaerolineaceae bacterium | reverse complement strand
ATCCCACAGCCTTCAGGTTTGATTCACGCATGGGACCATTCCATATTTCCAGACAATCGAAGGGCAAACTTTGTAAATCATACTTGAACTCACAACCACCTTCATAAGGGTGATTAACCGTTATTAATGCGCCTCGTTCATAGGCGGTTTTGAAAACCTTTTGTGTTTCTTCCAAAGAATGGGTGGCGAAACAGCCATCGAAGGGTTTATCCACACCCAGAAAATTGGCATGACCCTGATAATGGGTCCATTCCACGCCTGGAATGAGTGTCACTCCTTCCACCTGCGGTAAGGCTGCTCTGAATACCAACTGATTGTGATCGGTGATGGCGATAAAATCCAGCCCATTTCGTTTGGCTTTCCAGGCTAATTCTTCCATGCTGTGCACACCATCCGATGCATAAGTGTGTGTGTGCAAATCCCCTTTTAGTAAGCGACGGTGTTTATATTTGATGGTTATTTCGTAAAATACTTTGATTCCATCTGGTTCGACTTTATATGCTCCAACAAGAATTTTCCACTCTCCCGGGAGGATTGGACAGGTTTGATAACCAGGTGTTGCCTTTGCTTCGCTAACAAAGAAGGTGGTTCTATCTGACCCAGACATTCCGATCTGTTCACCATCTGGACCTAATAAACCAAAATCAATAATGTTGATTTCTGGTTTATTTTGTGCAAGATAGGTATATGTCTGAATTTCATCAAGGTCGAACCTGGCATATTGATATTTAATCTCAATCGATTCTGTATTAGGATCGACATGAAATGGCAAGGTAAAATAAGTGCCCTGTTGATCATGTTCAATTGATTTGTCTAAATAAATCGTTTCTTCAGCAACCATAAGATCCTCCTGAGTTGGCACTATGCATCGGGAATGGGTCCTAATACCTCGTTTAAAAATCGTAGTATCTGCTTATCCCAGAAAAACCAGTCATGTCGCGCATCCTCTTCGTGATAATGGATATTTAAACCAGCAGAAAGGCAGGCTTGCTGAAAGTAAATGTTCAGGGGATACAAATCATCCTGTCTTCCACATGCGATATAAAGTTCTGGTAACTGTTTATTCTGTTCAACCGCATTTTTCACCCAGGTAGTCGGATCGTGTATGCTGCCTGGCAACTTGCTGAAATCTCCAAATAGATACTTAAATTCTTCCTGGCGCTTATCATTGGGATTGTTCAGAATGGCCAGAGAAAGTACACCCGATAAACTGGCAGCCGCTTGATATAAATCTGGTCGTAAAAAAGCGGCTTTGAATGCGCCATACCCGCCCATGGAATTACCGGCGATGAAAGTATCTTCTCGCTTTGGCGAAAGATGAAACACATCATTTATATACCGGGGTAGCTCTTCCACCAGGTAGGTAAAATATGTCTGTCCGTTAGGTTGATCAACGTAGAAACTTCGGCCAGCGGAAGGAATGATCACCACCAAACCATATGCATTGGCGTACGTCTCAATCGAAGAAAACCGTTGCCAGGCACTGCCATCATCGCTCAGTCCATGCAAAAGATAGAGGACTTTGCGATCACGGACGGGCACGTTTTTGATCTTTCCAGGGTCGGGAAGTATGATATTGACAGGCACATTCACCCCGATGGTTTTCGGAACATGATCCAGGTGTATGAGTGCCATTATTCTTCTCCTACCGAATTGAGTTCCACCACTGGTTTGGTGGGGTCATTCTTTGGAAAATGAACAAAGAAGGAAAAGCCAAAACTGATCAACATTAACACAAATGGGAATACAGTTAATAAAAAGCGAGATGCATTCGCGGGGTCAGGTCCGGGATTGTTCCCGCTCTCGAATTGGAAAATGACAAAAATCAAATAAAAGGCGAAGCTGGTGAAGAGGCCGTTTAAGCGATTCATGAAGCCCAATGCATTGGCGATGATTCCTTCCCGGCGCAAATTGTATTTATTAGTGTCCTCGTCCATAATCTTGGCACCTATCAAATCCATGGTGGTGATCACACCTGCAAATCCAAATCCAACCAGCGCGCTTCCTATAGCTGCCGTTGCTAGCGAGTTTGCAAAATATAGTGGTACAAAAGCAATCGCCAGACTGATTAAGGCAGCTCGCCACACGGGAATCAGTGTAAATTTCTTAACCAACCGTGCCCACACCACCACACAACCAATTGCGATGATCAGGACGGATGCAAATAAAATCGTGGATTGGCTATCCGGGATTTGTAGTGTGTATTTTACAAAGAATGGCAGGGATGCCAAGACCAGTGACATGGCTGCACTGTAAAATGCATTGGTAAAACCGGCTAACCAGAATTTGCGATTGGTAAACAGACTTTTCAAACTATGCCAGAATTTCGGCTTTTCTTCATCTTCATGAAATTCAACTTCCTTCGAAGTAAATGTCATATAAAGGATGACTGCACCGCCCAAAATACCATAAATGATCGCGGTTGTGCTGAAACCGATTGCGCCGGTTACCACAGGTGTTAAAGCAATACTGATAATCATGGCGACCAATTGGAAGGCCTGGCGCATGGCATTTGTCTTCGCCCGGCTGGCATCTGTACGAAACAATTCGGGGAATAAAGCTGCATAATTCGCATTGATCACTGAATCCAGCGTACCGGCTAGAATATAAAATAACATGGCATAGGCAAACAATGAGTTGCCAGATAAAAAGCTCGGAGTGCTATAAAAGGCGATAAAACACAGCACTAATAGCGGTGTACCGATTACCAGCCATGGTTTGCGACGTCCCCAACGGCTACGAGTGCGGTCTGAGAGAAAACCATATACCGGGTTGTCCAATGCATCAATAAAGGTATACCAGAATAAAATCGATGAAAGTTGCAGTGTAGTCAACCCTAGATTGACGACGTAATAAATCGCTGCATATGTTTTAAGCATATTGATGGGAATCGACGTGCCAAACATACCGATGGCATAATTAAAGGACTTGAAGCGCGGTTCTTGCATGGTATTTTTCCTCCTGAGCGATGGATTGAGTTATTCCAATGGTATAAACGTGGGGATCAGATATCATCATTGTATAACAGAAAAATTTTAAGATTCATAATTTCTTTTTGGAATCTCAATTGAAGATCGCGTTAAAAAAGACTGACTATAATGCTTTGATTACGATCATGGCGGGATTCTCTGGACCCCAGATGGTATCTGATTCGAATAAAGGAGCA
>JACZIY010000266.1 GCA_014860845.1 Anaerolineaceae bacterium | reverse complement strand
ATCCTGATCTGTAAAATAAAATTCAGCATGATTGGCATTTTTAAATTCAGCTGTGATATTCTTCGAAACAACTCGATAATCATTGATCCACTTGCCAGGGATTGCATTATTTGTCGCATACACGACCCCAATTCCACCGTTTTGGAATGAAATGATTGTAGCACTTACATCTTCGATGGTGTATTCCTCAACATCTTTATGAAATAGATTTCGTTGGGTGCTAAAAATACTGTCGGGATCGCCACCCAGATAGCGTAGTAAATCAAACATATGGATGACCTGCTCGACCAGTTGACCTCCCGATTTGGTTTTATCTCGCCACCAGCTTGCATGTAATGCGTTGCAAAAATATCTAGCACTCATTAATGCGATAGGACCTGCAGCACTTGTATTGATTTTTTCCTTCAAGGTATCTACTGCTTCTCCGAAACGAAACTTAAACCCTACCTGGGTTTTGACACCAGCTCTTTCTGTTACTTCCACCATTTTCCAGGCATCCTCTGAACGCAGTGCGATTGGCTTTTCTATCAGAATGTGGATACCTCTTTCCGCTGCCATTTCGACCTCATTCGAGTGACCAAAAGGTGGTAAACAAATAATCAGTAGATCAAGTTTTTCTTTCTTGAGTAGGGTGGAATGATTAGAATAAACTGTTGCCTGGGCATTGGAGTAAAGGGTGGAAAATTCACTTGCTTTTCTTATATTTTGATCACAAAAGGCTACCAGTTGCACTTCTTCCGACAAGGAGTTAAGAATTTTTGCATGTTGATGGGCAAATTGACCACATCCCAAAATAGCTGCACGAAGGTGACTCATGATTACTCACTTTCCTTTGGTGATCAAAATTCAATCACGGACTGCATAACTTCAGTCGGGTTTTTATCTATCAGATCAAATAGATCTGAAGTTTGACTGAATGGAACTCGATGGGTGATTAATGGTTGTAGGTTTAATAATCCTTCTGCCTGTAATTGAATGGCAGTTAGCCATAATCGCAATTTGTCCCAGCGATATTTCAATTCCGGATCGGTCCCAGATATTTGCGAGCAGACCAGATTGATCCTATTGTGGTGGAATTCTTCTCCAAGAAATAATCCTTTTGCTTCGCCTTGAAAGAACCCCATAGCAACAACACGGGCAGAGTAAGCAGCAGATCGAATGGCTTGTTGTAGGGCTATGGTTGAGCCACTAACTTCAATGCAAACATCCGCTCCTTTATTTGCAGTGAGCGCTTTAATCCTTTGTGTCACATCAACTTCCCCAGCATTTATGGTTTGGAAGACGCCAAATTTTCGGGCTGTTTCCAGGCGAGAATCAATAAGATCGACGGCAATAACTTTAGCACCCGAAGCCTTTACAGCCTGACAAACGATCTGGCCTAATACACCCAGACCAAACACTGCTACCGTCTCGCCGATTCGTATATGGCCATCATGAACACCATTCATGGCTACTGCACCAATGTGAGAAAAAATTCCGCAAATGGGGTCTAATCCATCTGGCATCAGGTGATTTCTTGCATAAGATTCATCAGCAATATGATCGCTCTTATGTCCCCAGGGACCAAAAATATACTGCCCAGGGTGAATATCTTTTACTCTCTTTCCAACTGCCTTCACAACACCTGATTCTTCATAACCAAAATTTTCAATGGGGTAGGATAATGTGGATTGAGTGGATTCGACAAATAAACGGGTGGAAGCATCCCATTTTTTGGTGAGGAATGGTGAAGTTCCCCGATACTGAGACATTTCAGTACCAGCACTGATACCTGAAAATAAGGTTTTGATATGGACCTCATGATCAGATAATGACGGAAGTTCGTATTCCTGGCGAGAAATTTCAAAAGGATTATTCACTACTATCTTAAATGGCATAAAAATTTTCCTTTCAAAGGATTAAGTTGTGGAAGTGTGTTGACTTTGGATTGTATTTATTGTATTATAAATTTATCCGAAACGTTTCGGATTCTATCCTAGCATACATCAAACCTTAAATCTTTTCAAGTGGCTCGAAAATAATATTATGTCCAGACAAGTGACGCTTAAGACAATTTCGAAACAAACTGGTTTTTCAGTAACAACAGTGTCAAGGGCTTTAACCGGGTATGATGATGTTTCAAAGGAAACGCGAGAGAAAATTTTAGAGGTTGCCAATGAATTGGGTTATTACCCAAATGTTACCGCCAGACAACTTCAGAAACAACGTACCGATACAATAGGCTTAATTTTACCAACTTATGGACCACGCTTTAATGATCCTTATTTTAGTGAATTAATTGCGGGTATTGGGAATCAATTATCCAGTTTTGGTATGAGTTTACTGCTTTCAGTTCAGGCTCCAGGCCCGAATGAAATCTCAGCATACCGGCATATGGTAGAAGGAAAAAGAGTTGATGGGCTGATCGTTGTGCGAACCCGCAATGAAGATGAACGAATAAAATATCTCCTAACCACAAC
>JACZIY010000265.1 GCA_014860845.1 Anaerolineaceae bacterium | reverse complement strand
TTTTTCCTGATTTCGATAACGTAATACTTCGAAGTGATCGATTTCTTTTCCGAGCTTCTGTTTTAGTGCTATTCTCTTCAATCCGGGTAATACAAACCAGGTCAAATATCCCATCGCCATAACCATAAAAACGATGAAAATATGCTTGATAAATAGTGCCACTGCCCAATTATTATCTATCGCCAGGAAACCCTGGTACGAAGGATGCGCACTCATCTGAAACATACCCGTTCCCACCAGGATAAATAAACAAAACCAACCCAAAGGATTTAGATAATTTTGCAGACTGGATAATATTTTTTCTTTCTCCTCACCGGTCATTTTTTTCTGAATAAAAGGAAGAACTACAAAAGTAATTGAAAGCAATCCACCCAACCAGATGACAGTGGCGATCATATGTATCCAATAAGAAAAAGAAAGTGCCCAGATTGGCATTGATTCTGTCATCTTGACCTTATGGGGTAGGAGTTCCACCTGGATTAGGAGTACCGTCTGTCCCTTCAGTTGGTACTGGTGTTTCTTCAGTCACCACAGGTGTTTCGGAGGTGATTGAAAGCGTTGGTGTTGGTGTTTGAGTGACAGGTGGTGCTTCTGTTTCTTCTGGTTCTTTGGACTTTTCACAAGCCTCATAAATTGCTGTAGCTGCTGGGGCTACACTTTCATCCACAAAAAGCATAAATGAGAGGTCATATTTCTCTTGTGCCAGACAATATTCTTCCTGCAACGCCAAAGCGTCTCCCCATTTTATTAATCCGACACGATATCTTTCCTGCGCTGTCATCCCGGAGCTATCGTGCAAATTAGGGAAGGAAGGGTAAATTTGGGCAAATATGGAAACAACCTGTGACCAATCAATTCCCCAATAACTGGCACCAGTCAGGTAATATCTTGCCCAGGTCCGGTATCCATCTGCATCATTATCAAGCGGAGCAAAACGCTCACTCAGTGCAAGATCATACATGCCAGGTTCAAGACTACCTTCTTGAAGAATTCTTCTAACTCCCCGATTGCGTAATGCAATATAGTACATGCCATCAACTTGAACGGGGTTAAATTGTAAATTCTTATCGCGTAACAGATCGAGTGTATAAATTGCGTTATCCCAATCTTCTACTAGAATAAATTGCCAGGCTTCATCGAACAATTCCTGCTCACCACGGAAGTCTGGAGTTGGCGTGAGAGTAGGTACAGGCACTGGTGTGGGTGTATTGACGATCGATTGTGCAATCAGAACTTGTGTTAGTTTCTCCTGGGCACCTGGAAAATCTGGTTTAATTCGAATCACATATTCGAATCGCTTTCTGGCATTTTCATAGCGCCCTTCTTCCAATTCCCGAACACCCAACTCAAACTGAGTCGTAACTACCTCTAATTCAACTTTATCTCGTTCCTGAGTACGTAACTGTTGACCTTCCTGTGATCCAAAATACCAACCGGCTCCACTGCCAATTATCAAAATCACAATCCCAATAAGGATGAATAAAAACCTTCTTTGTTTTGGTTTCTTTTCTTTGGTCAGAGTTGGTTGGTCTTCTTGAAATTCTGTTGTATTCATAGCGGCAATTATACCCTAACCTAATGCTACATCCAGAATCATCATCACCGTAAACCCTGCCAATAATCCGATGGTCGCCAGGTCACCATTATCACTTGCCTGAGATTCAGGAATCAATTCTTCAACCACCACGAAGATCATAGCACCTGCAGCAAAAGCTAATGCATACGGCAGGATTGGTTGCATAACAATGACTGCCAAAGCTCCTAAAACACCTGCAATCGGTTCGACCATACCAGAAGCCTGACCATAAAAGAAACTCCTTGATCTCGACATACCTTCTCTTCTTAATGGCGCAGAGACAGCCAAACCCTCTGGCAAATTCTGTAGGCCAATACCAACCGCTAATGCTATAGCGCCGGGAATGAGAGATTCTCCCAAACCCACCGCCGCAGCGCCAAACGCCACACCAACTGCCAGACCCTCAGGGATATTATGAAGGGTAATAGCCAAAACCAAAAGAACACTGCGTTGCCAGGTGGTCTTAACGCCTTCAGCTTCTTCAATAGGAGCTTCCAAATGAAGGTGCGGTAAAAGTTTATCAATTCCAAACAGAAAGGCACCGCCAGCCAAAAAACCGACAGCTGCAGGGATCCATCCAATCTGCCCATTTTTTTCGGCCATTTCAATGGATGGCATGAGTAATGACCAGAAACTGGCTGCAATCATGACCCCTCCAGCGAAGCCTAACATCATGTCCAGCAATTTGCGATTAATATTTTTAGCAAGAAAAACGCCTGCAGCTCCGATGGCTGTCATTGCGTATGTAAACAATGTGGCAGTTAATGCCTGTAAAATTGGATTAAGAGATAAAAAATAACTCATTTCTTCACCTTATTATTTAGAATGTTTGACGTACTTTTATGCGTTCACTATAATAAAATTTATCAAAATTTGCAAATAAAGGACAAATTCTTTGAATGATCAAAAAAAGCATAATTGGTTAACTCAATTACATGTTCAAGGATATCGTATAACTAATCCAATGAAAGTAATTGTAGAAATTTTATCGAAAAGTGATCATTTACTCAACCCTGCAGAGGTTTATTTTCAGGCAAAAAATATCAACCCAAAGATTGGATTGGTTACAGTCTACCGAACGATCGAAAAATTGGAACAATCAGGATTGATTGACCGTGTTCACATGCCGGATGGTTGCCAATCCTTTTTTCAATCCAGTAATGGTCACCAACACTTATTGATTTGCACCAATTGTGCTAAAGCTGAATATTTTGAAGGAGAAAATCTCAATCAATTCTTCCAAAAAATTGGTGAGCAATTTGGCTATAATGTAAGAGAGCACTGGCTACAACTCTTTGGTCTCTGTAATGATTGTAAAACTTTAGAAATGGAATCGTAAGGGAAAATTACCTATTCATGAAAAACATTGGAAAATTATACATTGTCTCCACACCCATTGGGAATTGGGATGATATAACTTTACGCGCGATAAAAATCTTAAAAGATGTGGATCTGCTGGTTTGTGAGGAAATTAGAGTGGGAAGCACTCTTTTAAAAAAGCTCTCGCTTCCAACGAAAGAATTAATCGATCTCAACGAACATAATGAAACTGAACAGGTTGGGTTGGTGATTCAAAAGCTATTTGAAGGAGCAAATATCGCTTTAATTTCCGATTGTGGCACTCCCGTTTTTGCAGATCCTGGCCATGTATTAATCAATCAAGCAACTCAAATGGGCATTGAAGTGATTCCCATTCCAGGTGCTTCTTCCTTAATGGCAGCTCTTTCAGTTTTGGATTTCAAACTCGATCGCTTCTATTTCGCTGGATTCTTACCAAGAGAAAAAGATCATCGCAAGAGCGTTCTTAATTCCTTAAGATCGATGGATATCCCTATTGTTTTGATGGACACTCCTTATCGTTTACAGAAATTATTAGAAGAAGTTAGTCAGACTTTCGGGAAAAATCGAAGAATTACCCTGGGTATTAACATCACAATGGACAATGAAAAATTCCTGCGTGGTACTGTTTCTGAAATCACTAAACAATTGAATCAGAAAAAAGCTGAATTTATTCTGGTGGTGCATGCAAAATAAAAAACCACCAAAACAGGTGGTTTATTAGGTGCCCCCAGGGAGATTCGAACTCCCGTTTTAGCCTTGAAAGGGCTGCGTCCTGGTCCCCTAGACGATGGGGGCATTGAATGAACGAGATTTTATCAGATGGGACTATGTTGGTCAAGGGATAATCAACAATTCATTCAATAATTGTTGTGTCAATTTATCCCTATTAAGAAAATAACGAATCACTCTGTTTTTTCTCCTCTATACACTCAGGTGTATCATTAAAAGGAGAATTGACAGCTTTACCCACCATATAAGATTTCATTTTTTCTTCAGGATATGGTTGCATCATTTCGACTAAGTCTTTTTGAGGGCGATTTTCCAACCACTCAAACATTTGAGTTTTATCAAAAATCACGGGCATTCGATCATGAACTGGTTTAAGAACATCATTTGCTTCACAGGTAATAATTGCAGTACTCCACAACTCACTACCGTCTGGAGCCTGCCAGATCTCCCAAATACCTGCTAAAGCAAATGGTTTTTTATCCTCCAAAAAGAAATAGTATGGCTGTGAAGGTGTGCCTTTCATTTTGGCCTTTTTCCACTCATAAAAACCATCAGCCAGGATCAAACATCTGCGGCGTGCAAATGCATTTCTAAATGAAGGTTTTTCCGTAATTGTTTCAGATCTGGCGTTGATTAAGCGGTTCCCAATTTCAATGTCTTTCGCCCATCCTGGAACCAGACCCCAACGCAGAAATTCAATTTTTTTGGTCTCAGCATTAAGAATAGAAGCTATCGGTTGAGATGGGGCAATATTATATCGAGGTTGCCAATCCAATTGTGTTTCTGGTAATCCCAATTCCAATTGAAGTTCTTTAGATTTATATGAGAGCGTAAATCGTCCACACATTTTTAATCCTAATTTTGTAATTTACTTATTGATATTGTATCGTTTAAATCATTTGCAGCTTAGATATTTTTGACAAGTATCACCCGCCAAAAACAACCACCAGCCCAGGATCATTGATGATACTTGATATAATACTATTATCTCATAAAGAAGAGGGTGTAATGACAAGTCCGTTAGTTGAATGCATACCAAATTTTTCAGAAGCTCGTCGACCTGAAGTAGTTAAACAAATCATCGATTCAATAATCTCAGTTCCAGGGGTACATGTATTGGATCATCATTCGGATTTGGATCACAATCGCACAGTTGTTACGTATATTGGAAATCCAAAGTCAGTTGAAGAAGCAGCATTTCTTGCGATAAAAACTGCATCAAAATTGATTGATCTTGATCAACATACCGGAGAACATCCACGGCTCGGGGCGACAGATGTTGTTCCTTTCGTTCCCATCAGTGATGTGACCATGCAGGAATGCGTTGAAATCGCACGCCGATTAGGAAAAAAAGTTGGTGAAGAATTAAATATTCCAGTCTTTTTATATGAAGAAGCTGCCTCGGTTCCAGAAAAACAGAATCTTGAAAATATCCGCTCTGGCCAATATGAAAAAATGAGAACAGAAATTGGCAAAACACCGGTAAAAACACCGGATTTTGGACCAATGGAAGTAGGAAAAGCAGGTGCTACGGTCATCGGCGCAAGACAACCTCTGATTGCATTCAATATTTACCTGACCTCGAATGACGTCAGTATCGCCCAAAAAATCGCCCGTGCCGTACGTCACTCTTCCGGTGGGTTAAGATTTGTCAAGGGAATGGGGATTCTGGTGGAAGGTAAAGCACAGGTTTCAATGAACCTTACTAACTTCAAGAAAACGCCTGTAGCCAGAGTTGTCGAATTTGTTCGAAGAGAAGCTGAACGCTATGGTGTTGCTATCCATCACTCTGAACTGGTAGGCTTGATCCCTCAGGATGCATTATCAGATGCAGCACAATGGTATATTCAACTTGATGATTTTAATAATGAACAAATTCTCGAACAGCGTCTTTTCCAGATTATGCAGGAATCAACCTTGAAGCCACAGATCGACAAACCAGATTTCCTGGATCAACTGGCAGCTGCAACCCCTACTCCAGGTGGTGGTGCTGCAGCAGCCCACACTGCAGCGGAAGGGGCGGCTTTGGTGGCGATGGTTGCCAGGTTGACGACGGGTAAAAAGAAGTACCAGGATGTTCAGGAAAGAATGTTTGTAATGATTAATCAGTCGGAAGAATTACGCAAAAAATTAGTTCAGGCAGGCGAAAACGATTCAGCTGCTTTCAATAAAGTCCTTGAGGCTTTTCGTTTACCCAAAAACACAGATGACGAAATCCAAAAACGAGAACAAGAGATCCAAAAAGCTACCATTCATGCAGCTGAAGTCCCTTTACATGTTGCTTCCATGGCATTGGAAGTAATGATGCTGGCATATGAAGCAGCTCAAACTGGAAATCTTAATGCCATTTCCGATGCAGCATCTGGTTTGTTTTTTGCAAAATCAGCTCTCACAAGCGCAGCATTGAATGTAAGAACCAATACATTGGGAATCACAGATCAATCAACTAATCAAAAATTATTAGAGGCTGTTCAGGAGCTTGAAACCCAGAGCAACTCTTTAGAAAAGGTTACATGGCTATTACTCAAAGAGCGGGGTGGTTTTCCCATTCCCTGATAATCTTTTTTTCGTTCATTATGTTAATGGGTAATACCGGTTGTAAACCTGCATTATCATCAATGAGTTCATCGTTTGAGCTGAAACCAACATCAGCTCAAACGATGAATTCGGTTCTATCTGATGAACCTGATCAATCTATAACGCTATCAATTCCCACATCCCTGGCAGTAAAATCAACCCAAATCGTACCGGTGGAGACTCTTATAGCCTCTCCTGTAATACAACCAATCCATGAAAATCTTTATACTCCTCCATTTGATTTTCCCGTTCCTGAGATTGCTTCGCGTTTGATAGAGACGAGTTATCGATTTGGATCGACTCAATTTGGTGAAAAAATTCCCCATGATGGCGTAGAAATATTAAACCCTGAGGGAACTCCAATACTCGCTGTTGCAGAGGGTAGGGTTTATTTCAGTGGTAATGATCGAACATATAAGAGAGGGCGATTCACAAATTTTTATGGCAATATCATTATTCTTGAACATGAATTGGCTGGATATACAGGTCCAGTATACAGTTTTTATGCTCATCTCTCTGAAATCAGCGTTAATGAAGGAGAAACCGTCTCGCGAGGACAAAAAATTGGGTCTGTTGGAGCAACTGGAAAAGCATTTACCAATCATTTACATTTTGAAGTACGTATAGGGGATGTGCTACTACAAAATGCGCGTAACCCGGAGCTGTTTTTACCCTTGTTACCAACAGCAGATCAACCGGATGTGGGTATACTAATCGGTTCGTTGATCAGTCAGGATGGTAATCCAATTCCCGGAGTGTCAGTTGTTGTTCAAAGAATCGAGAATGGCATTCTGGTGCCAGGA
>JACZIY010000264.1 GCA_014860845.1 Anaerolineaceae bacterium | reverse complement strand
CCATGTGGATGTCTCTTAGATGATATAAATTGATTATAGTAAGAATTTGCCGTTTGTCAAGTACCAAAACCATCCAGTGGGATGGTTTTTTGGATGGTAATCATATTTAAGGATATTTTTTAGCTGTCTGTTTAGCAAAATCCTGCACACTGCGGCGTAATGCCAATGGTTCCAATACCTCAATCGCTCCCCCATAACTCAATACCACCCGGCGAGCTTCCTCAAAGGATTCATACTCCAAAGTTATTTCCTGCCAGGGGCTATTGTCCTGCATGGGCGGTGTCATCAAGGTGACAGGACGATGTTCGGATAGAATTTTTGCCAGAGTCGCCGTGACTCTTACCTGGACCTGGTAGCCTGTGAGATTTTCCTTTTGCTCGCTGCACCATTTTTTCCAGTATGTTGCCAGATCAAAATCATGTGGATATTCGAAAGATTGGTTGCGAATTCTGGCGGAACGAATACGGCTGACTTGCAGCGTCCGGAAATGTTCTCCGCGCAGGATCACCAGATACCAGCGCTGGGCCTTAGCTACCATGCCTATCGGAGCTGCGACTATTCCCAGATTCGTGTTGAATTCCGATCGATAGATGATTTCTAACATGCGATTTTTCTGTAAGGCTTCCTGACAGGTCTTTAGCCAGGGAAGCGCTTCTTGAGTCTGATTCCAATCCAGTGCATCCATCAAGATTTTAGGATGAGTCTTTGTTTCTGTTTTCTTTTGACTTTCAGGTAACGTTGCTGAAAGTTTCAAGAAGGCTTTGCGAATGGTTTCCCCAACACCTAATTGTTCCAGTGTTTGTGGAATTTCCAGCATGAAAAGCGCTTGTATCTCGTTTGGTTTAAGACCGATCAATCCACTACGATATTCTTCCACCAATCCGATCCCGCCACCAGGACCTTTGATGGTATAGATGGGAACACCAACGGCACTCAAGGCTATCACATCCCGATAGATGGTGCGCTCAGTAACCTCCAGTTCTTGAGCCAATTCACCCGCCGTCAGCGTGCCATGTGTTTGTAACATCGTTAAAATCGATAACAATCGGTCAGCTCTCAAATTATCTCCATTGAAAAATCGAAACTCATTTAAATATTACCATAAATACCTGACAGTAGATGTCAGGTATAAGTTTTATACTCATCATAATCTTCGAAGAAAAATTTAATGATCTGGAGTTAAATATGAATGACTTGCCTGTACAAATAGTTACTCTTAAACCCATGACCTTGATTTGTTTCAACGGTTATGGGACCGAACCTGAAAACCAGGCTTTACAACTTTTAAAACAATGGGCAGAAGAAAATGATCAACAGGGTCGTATCTTTGGATACAACAATCCCGACCCTGCTGAAGGCAGCCCGAATTATGG
>JACZIY010000263.1 GCA_014860845.1 Anaerolineaceae bacterium | reverse complement strand
ATAAGGTTCACAACGATGCAAATCGCTCAAATTCTCGCGATTCGAGGGATTGATGCGGCGGTAATAATCAAATGCCTGATCCCCTCTCCCCAAATATGTTTCCGCAATCATTATCCAGGGATTTGTGTGGCAAAATACACTACCATTTTCCTTATACCCGGGTGGATAGGAAGAAATTTCTCCTAGATTCAGGTAGTATTTTTGATAAGCGGGATTCAGTAAAACAATTCCATGTTCAAAAGCTAATTTTTCCTTTACTGAATCTAAAGCTTGTTTTGCTTTCCCATCATTAAGACCCACACCTGCCATGACACAGATGCCCTGTGGTTCAATGAAAATTTTTCCTTCAATACATTGTTCCGAACCGATGGGGTCACCAAAATTATCGTACGCTCTTCGGAACCAGGACCCATCCCAACCTGCGTTTACTATGGTTGATTCCATCTTTATTCTCAAGTCAATATATCGATTGCTTTCCTGGTTTTTCCCCAATTTTTGCATAATTGCTTCGATTTCTTTGGAAGCCAGGACGTACAACCCGGCAATAAAAACACTCTCTGCGACTTTACCATCTTTATTCGTTGTCGTTTGAAATGATTGCCCGGGTGTATTAGAAAAACAGTTCAGGTTCAGACAGTCATTCCAATCTGCTCTCCCAATCAAAGGTAGCTCATTGGGTCCAAGACGATTAATTGTATACTCCATGGATCTTTGTAAATGATCCAATAATGGCTGTTCAGTACCTGGTTTGTTATCATACGGAACCATTTCATCCAGGATAGACCAATCACCTGATTCCTTTAAGTAGGTTGATATTGCCAACACCAGCCACAGTGGATCATCATTAAAATCACCCCCGATATCATTGTTGCCTAATTTCGTTAACGGTTGGTATTGGTGATAAGCGCCACCCGTTGGGAGCTGAGTGGCAGCCAGATCAAGAAGCCGCTCTCGTGCTCTTTCCGGAATCAGGTGAGTAAATCCCAACAAGTCCTGGGTAGAATCACGAAAGCCCATCCCACGCCCAATTCCAGATTCAAAGTAGGACGCAGACCGTGAAAAGTTAAATGTAATCATCATTTGATAGGCATTCCAAATATTCACCATTCGATTGGTATGAATATCAGGCGTTTCGACTTTAAACTTATTAAGTATTTTCTCCCAATGCAAAGCCAAATCAGAAAATTTTTTTTCTACTTCCTCTGGATTCAAGTATTTTTTTATGAGGGGTAAAATTGTTTTCTTGTTGATTGTTTGGGAACCCTGCGGATCAAATTTATCTTCTACAGGATTCTCATGATATCCCAGGAGAAATATGATCGTTCGGGTTTCTCCTGGCAGTAACGTAATATCTACCTGATGAGAACCAATCGGTTGCCAGCCATGTGCAATGGATTGCTGGGCTTTTCCCCTCTCTACTACTTGCGGTGAATCCCAGCTTCTGTATGTTCCCAGAAATTCTTCTCTTTGGGTATCAAATCCCGAAATTGATTCGGAACAGGCAAAAAATGCAAAATGATTACGACGTTCCCGGTATTCAGTTTTATGATAAATCACGTTATCCAAAACTTCCACCTCGCCGATTGAAAGATTTCTTTGATAATTATTAGCATCATCGACTGCATCCCAAAGGCAAAATTCCACCAATGAAAAAAAAGAAAGATCGGCGACCGTCGAACGTTTATTTTTGACTTGAAATTCCCAGATCTCAAAGTTTTCACCAAGAGGTACAAAATATATCGTCTGTGCTTCAATGTCATTTTTTGATGATCGAATGGTCGTATAGCCCAATCCCTGTCTACATTCATACATATCAAGTGCAGTCTTCGTTGGTTGCCAGGATGGCGACCAAAACTCAGGGTTGCATGCTTGGTTATCTCTGATGTAAATGTACCTACCACCTTCATCAAGAGGGACATTATTATATCGATAACGAGTAATTCTTCTCAAGCGTGCATCTTTGTAAAAGGAATACCCACCTGCCGTATTGGAAATGATGCCAAAGTAATTTTCAGACCCTAAGAAATTTATCCAGGGTAAAGGAGTATCGGGTCGAGTAATTACATATTCCAATTGG
>JACZIY010000262.1 GCA_014860845.1 Anaerolineaceae bacterium | reverse complement strand
AAATAATGCTCGAAGAATAAATTTTCCAGAATAAACCCAGCATAATTTCGCAGCGCTGATTTACATACAACTAGAAAAACATGCTGCCTGATATTTGATTTATTCACAGGGATGACTACAATCTTAAGTAGAGGTTTGGCTGATCCCTCAGGAGAAATCTCGTGAGGGGTGGGATTGTATTTATATCTCTGCACTAACTTTCAAAACCGTTTTCAGGAGGAATATTCATGGCTAGCTCACCGTTCTCGTCAAATATTGATACCATCATGACGATTGAAAGGCATATTCTGGAAAAGCAACGTTCCCATCCCGAAGCAACCGGTGTTTTAACCAATTTACTGTACGATATTGCACTGGCAGGCAAGATGATCGCCAGTCAGATGTCGAAAGCTGGGTTGGCACAAATCCTGGGTAAAACCGGTGATGTGAATGTGCAGGGTGAACAGGTGATGAAACTGGATAAACTGGCGGATGAGACACTTTACATGTTGAATGATCATACCGGCCGATTGGCTGTGATTGCATCCGAGGAACATAAGGATATTCTTCCCATCCCGGAAAAATATCCAACCGGTAAATATGTGCTAATGTATGATCCGTTGGATGGTTCTTCTAATATTGATTACAACGTAGGTGTGGGCACAATCTTTGCCATTTATGCTCGGGTGAGTCCATCCGGTCCGGGAACTTTGGAGGATTGTCTTCAATCTGGCCGAAAGATGGTTGCAGCTGGTTACATTGTTTATGGTGCCAGTACCATGTTTGTTTACTCCACTGGCGAAGGGGTACATGGTTTTACGCTGGATCCATCCATTGGAGAATTTTTACTTTCTCATGAGAATATTCGCATGCCGAATATCCCAACCTACTACAGTGTTAATCAAGGTTACTTTAATCGCTGGTCTCCAGGAGTCCAAAAGTTCACACAAAACTTGCAGGCATTGACCAGCGAAACCCAATCCATCTCCATGCGCTACGTGGGTTCTCTGGTAGTGGATTTCCATCGCACCCTGTTATCTGGTGGAATATTCTATTATCCCTGGGATATATCCAAACCGGAAGGCAAGTTGCGATTGACCTATGAAGCCAATCCTTTGGCCTTCATAGCAGAACAGGCGGGTGGAGCAGCCTCAACGGGATTTGAGAATATACTCGATATACAACCCCGTAATCTGCACCAACGGACATCATTGTTCATAGGAAACGCAGATCTGGTTCGAGAGGCAGAGGATTATATCCGCAAATTTGGTTAACACCAGCTTTCAGCAAGATTAATCTTCTTTTTCAGGTAAATTCCTCTATAATAGAGATGAACTAAAACCAATCCATCGATTGAAAGGAGGTATGCCTTGCGTTTTCCCCCATATTTATTTGGTTTTCCGATGACAATTGAGTTATGGTATGTGCTGGTTTTTATAGGGGCAGTGCTGGCAATGTGGATATTGACCAAAATATTTAAGACATTGAGTAGGGACTTTGCGGCTGGATTTATAATTTTTCTTTTGATCATTGGTTTTATGATATTGATGCTGAATCTTACCAGTGGTAGTTCACAGATTGAGAGCGGAGTCGAACGCTGGTTTAATAATCTGTTCCGCTGATAAGCTTTATAAAAATTAATAAAACAGGACAGATCAAAACAGCGCGGAAGGACCATTTATGAAAATTGCAGTCATTGGCGGTGGGTCCACCTATACACCTGAGTTGATTAATGGATTTTTGGTCCGGGCAGATAGGATACCAGTAGAAGAAATCTGCCTGATGGATATTGACCTTACCCGTTTGCAAGTGGTAGGTGGTTTTGCGCAGCGATTGGTTAAACGAGCGGGTGTTCCCATCCGGGTTGTCCTGAGTGAGGATAGCCAAAAAGCGATTGCAGGAGCAGATGTTGTGATCACCCAGCTTCGGGTTGGTCAGATGCCGGCACGCCGAGAAGACGAGTATCTTGGTCGCAGGTATGATCTGGTTGGTCAGGAGACGACCGGCATTGGCGGGATGTCGAAAGCTTTGCGTACGATCCCGGTGGTTCTTGAACTCTGTGATAAGATTCGTCAGGCAGCACCGCAAGCGCTTTTGCTGAATTTCACCAATCCCTCGGGTTTGATTATGGAGGCCATTCAACGTTATGCCCCAAAAATCAAAGCAGCAGGTGTGTGTAATTCTGCCTTCACCGCCAAAATGAAAATCCTGCAGTGGTTATCGGAACAGCATGGAGAGGCCTATAAAGCAGAGAATGGAGAGTTGTTAACCCTGGGACTGAATCATCTCACTTGGCATTCTGGTTTCAGGCTGAAAGGTGAAGATGTCTGGGATGAAGTCTTCAATGGGTATGTGCAACAACTACGTGGGATGCCAGAACCCCCCTTTAATCCGGATTTTATTGAACGCCAAAGGGTAATCCCGAATGACTAT
>JACZIY010000261.1 GCA_014860845.1 Anaerolineaceae bacterium | reverse complement strand
CATTAATACTTTAAAAATACTTTAACTGTTAAGGTTTTGAATAAAAACACATTCATAGTGTTGTCCAATATATTTCAAAATCAGGACTACAATTGAATTAACGCCATTCATGCTGAAAATGCAAGGAGCCCATAATGAATGACTCAGCTTCTATTATTGTCCAGAATCTGGATAAATTCTTCGGAAAACAAAAAGCACTGAAAAATGTGGATCTATCGATCAACAAAGGACAGATCTATGGCTTGTTGGGCCCAAACGGAGCAGGGAAAACGACCCTGATACGCTGTTTAATTGGTGCCACGAAACCAACAAAGGGCAACCTCTCCGTATTGGGGTCTAACCCGATCAATCAAAAGCAAAAAGTGCGTGGTTTGATTGGTTATATGCCGCAAACACCAGCTTTGTATGAGGATTTAACAGCCTTTGAAAACATTCGTTTTTTTGCTTATCCCCACCAGAACAAAAATTTCTCTCAACGGATTAACGAAGTGATTGATTTTGTTGGTCTGACAAAACGGGCACATGACCAGGTTTATAAATTTTCGGGTGGGATGAAACAACGTGTTTCATTGGCCTGCGCACTGGTGCATCGCCCTCAAATTCTTTTTCTGGATGAGCCAACGACCGGCATTGATCCTAAATTACGGGAAACATTCTGGCAGCATTTCAGAGATTTGACACAGCAGGGCACCACCATCCTGGTGAGTACCCATCAGATGGGGGAAGCCATGTATTGCGATCGATTGGCAATTTTACATGAAGGAACTCTGCTGGCCGATGAACCTCCCCGGCAATTATTATGGAAGCAGCAGGCAAAGATAAAATTGCAGCGGGGCAATACGGTAGCAGCAAGGATGGTAAGCCATTATCCGGAACAATTGCCGAAGTTACTACACAAATTGGGATTGGATCCAACCATTAACCGGATAGAAATTGAAGAGCAAACCCTCGAGGCGGTAGTATTGGAGATGATCAATGCCCATGAAAAGCAGATCAACCAGGAAGGTGTCCAATGAAAAACACATTGAGCCGAATGGGTGTGGTCGCAGCCCGGGTTCTTAATCAGTTGCATCGGGATAGACGCTTTGTTGCCATATCCATCCTGTTTCCATTAATCATCATTTATTTCATAAAACTTGTTTTTGATGTACTAGCGCCGCCATCCTTCAACATCAGTCCATATGCAGTTCCCTATGCCGCTTTTATCGTGCATTTCATCGCTTTTATTCTGACAGCGATTGTTCTGGTACGGGAGCGAACAGCCGGTACCATGGCGCAGATGTTTGTGAGTGGGTATCAACAGATAGAAATCATTATTGGATATTTGCTGGCGTATACCGTGCTGGCTACCGCACAGAGTCTACTTGTGTTGTTGGAACTGAACTGGTTATTTGACCTGGGATTCAGTTTGGCGCAATTTGCATCCATGTATCTGGTGATGTGGCTGTTGGCGGTGATCAGTATGGCGATTGGGATGTTGGTATCCAACTTTGCCAGAAACGAAGGGCAGGTCTTTCCGTTTATTCCCCTGGTGATCCTTTCCGTCATCCTATCCGGCATTATCGTTCCAGTCGCAAAACTACCGGATTGGGCTCAAGTAATAAGTTATCTGACCCCGTTATTTTACGCGAATGAAGTTTTACAAGAGTTGATCGCGGGTGGTGGCTTGCTGGATGATTGGGTGATGTTTGCGATTTTACCGATTTATGGTCTGATTGTGGTGGGAATAGCTACTATTTCTTTAAGGGAGAAAGACTAAATTCATAAACCACATTATTTTGTGCTACATTAAATTCCCCTAATGTTCTTTTTATTTTTGGTAGGTAATATGGGGGATTCTCATTGTAATTTTGATATGTAATTAAGTGTATTGTATAATCACATTGTGGATGTTCCGATCCTTCCAACTAAATTATTCACCCCTGTATCATCAACCAAACTCGTTCCGAGACCTGCCTTACAAAAGATTATTACAGGGGATTTGTCACGAAAATTAACGTTGGTCTCCGCACCGGCAGGATTTGGAAAAACGACAGCCATCTGCGCATGTACTGATTGTTGGAACAGACCAGCCACCTGGTTGTCCTTAGATAATGGGGATAATGACAGAAATCGGTTTTTGACATATTTCGTTGCAGCTATTCAAAAAATTAATCCTGAATTTGGGCAGCATGTTCTGGATTCAATAAACCCGGATTACACTGTAAAAACTGAACAACTTATCAACACGCTGATCAATGAAATTCTAGCAGTTACGCAACCTTTTGTTGTTGTGTTGGATGACTATCACCTGATCTCTAATCCGGAAATTCACGATTTGTTGATTTATCTGATCGAGAACCAACCGCCCAATATGCATCTGGTAATTTCCACCCGATCTGACCCACCCTGGCCTTTGGCGCGTCTGCGGGTCCGTAATCAAATCAGTGAAGTGCGATCAAAGCACCTTCGTTTTACAAAAAAAGAAGCGACCTTCTTCCTCAACAAAATTATGAAGCTGCAACTTACTGTAGACCAAATTGAGAGACTTGAACAACGCACAGAAGGCTGGATTGCAGGTCTCCAGATGGCTGCCATTTCGATGCAAAACAAAGACGATGTTTCAGCGTTTTTGGATGGTTTTTCAGGTGAACACCGTTTTGTGATGGATTACCTCCTGGAGGAAGTCCTCAACCAGCAATCCCCGGAAATTACGGATTTTTTGTTAAAAACATCCATCCTGGGTCGTCTAACCGGTGACTTATGTGAGATTGTTACTGGCAATAAAAACAGTTTGGCTATTCTCTGGCAGCTGGAAAAAGCCAACCTCTTTTTAGTTTCATTAGATGATCAACGGATTTGGTACCGGTATCATCACTTGTTTGCGGATTTGCTGCAGAAACAACTACAGGTACAGCAGCCTGATTTAATTTCTGAATTACATAAACAGGCAAGTGTGGGGTTTTCAAAAGCCGGTTATATTTCTGATGCGGTCAATCATGCCTTTGAGACAGAAGATATGGATTTTGCAGCAAGCCAAATTGAAACACATACTTTAACTTTAATTAAGCGGGGAGAAATTGGGATCACTCGCAAGTGGCTGGAAAGCTTACCTGAGGAAACGATTCGATCAAGACCGGTTTTAAGCATTGCACAGGCATGGAAATCAGCCAAATTTAAGACGCTGGATATTGCTGAAGACCTATTAGCCCAGGCGGAAGCAACCCTTGCAATGGATTATGCATTGGATGAGGGGGCGGATAGAAGCGGTCGGCAATTCTTGAGTAACCAGATATCTGTATTGCAGGTGATTATCTCACGGGTTAGAGGGGATACAACTGCAAAACAACGGGAAATTGTTCAGAAAGCGTTAGACAGTGATCAACTCGCAAATGATACTGCAGCCCGGGCGACTTTGTACTTCCGGCTGGGTCTTTGTTATCTCGATCTGGGTAAACATGATCAGGCAGAACAAATATTTTCGCAGGCGATTGAATTGGGAAAGTCCAGTGGTAACCATTACGCTATTCATGTGGCTGGTTACGGCCAGATGGTGATTGCAAGACAAAAAGGACAGTTACAACAGATAATAAGAATTGGTAAGCAGAACCTGGCTTACACAAAAGAAAGAATTGACCATCAAATTCTGGATGGAATTGACTTGATCATGATGGGTGGTGTTTATTATGAATGGAACCAACTGGATCAAGCCAGAGAGTATTTAACCCGTGGTTTATCGTTGGTTGAGCAAATAGGCTTGACAGAAGTAGTTGTAAAAGGTCAATACTACATGACCTGTACGAAAATTACGTCAGGGGCAGAAGTACAAATTCCTGACCTGATAGGAATAACTGAGCGAAGCCATCCAAGATTAACTTCATATGCGGAAGCACTTTTGATCAGTACTAAATTGTTATTGGTAGAAAGAACCAAAGACCCACAGTATGAAATTTCAGTGAATAGTTGGGCTGAAAAACAAGATTTGAGGTTGAACGAGAAATCAACCTATGATTGGGAAATTCAGGAAAAATTAGTTTATGCCCGGATACTTTGCAGACAGTATTCTATTCAAGCAGACGCTGAGACCAGGACAAAACTTGAAGATTTCCTGCGATTCATCAACGAACAACGGCAGGTCATTGAGGATTTGGGTTGGACAGGGATGCTGATTGAGGTGGATGTCGTTTTGGCATTGGTCTATCATGTGTTGCGGAATAACACCGAAGCCCGGAAAGCCCTGGAAGGAGGAATGCAACTTGCTGAAGCGGAGAATTTTGTACGAATCTTCGTGGATGGGGGTGAAGCGATGCGCCAACTATTATCCCAGGCCAGGTCAGCTGGAATCTGTGCAGGTTACACTCAGAAATTATTGGATTCGTTTGAAAGCACAACCACATCAACGCAGCCTGAAAAGCACGAACATTCCGCAAAACCGATCGATCCACTGAGTGAACGGGAAATGGATGTGCTGCGTATGCTCAATTCCCACCTGAGTGTGCCTGAAATCGCCAACCAAACTCATTTATCGCCAACGACCATCCGTACGCATGTCCAGAATATCTACAGCAAATTAGGTGTGCATAGACGCCTGGAAGCGATACAAAAAGCAAAAGATCTCAAGTTGTTGTAAAAAACTAATCTTCGGACGGGAATCCCTCTGATAACTTTGAGGGATTTTTTTATTCATCATCCGAATCATCAAATTTGAGGATCACAAATCATCAAGCTTTCTTAGAAAATCAAATCAGGAATTACTTGATTTACTTTCAAAGAAAGGATCTTCGAGATGAACAAGAAATCATTATTTGCTGGCCTGGTCTCATTGGGCATTGCTGCTGTGTTTGTGGTGCTCAATCTGACCAAAATTGTTACTTCGATGGGTGAACCTTTCCTGGTGAATGTCATTATTTACCCAGCTGCTTTCTTCGCATTAGTGGGTGCAATTCTGATCATCCGGGGATTGAGAATCTTTCGAAAAAATTAAGATGTTTGAATTAACTCATCACAGCCAGAGGAAATTTTTGGCAGAGAGTCGGGTCGAAAATTTCCTCCATCATGGACAAATGAACTAGAAATTTGAGGTAAATGATGAAAAATAGATCTGGAAAAGCCATGTTGATCCTGAAATTTTTTGTTTCAGTCCTATTGTTTTCAGTCTTTATTAAGCTAGATTCGATCCTGGGTTTGGTCGATCAGCTGGTTAAATTGGAATGGCCACTCCCAATAATCATCATTGCCAGTGTTTTGGTGCGCATGATTTTTACCGGAATTGTTGTGCTGGTCATTCTCCCACGAATTTTGGGGTTTAGGCAGCTAAGGGATTGGCTCAATGAAAACCTGAACGCAACTTCAAAAATCCTAATTGCTGGCGTAGTATCTTTCCTGATTTTTGCTAGTCTGGCAACGATTATTTCACTCTGTATGGGAATTTTTAAATTAGATCTCCTAGCTGTGTTTGATAAACCAGATATCCAACCTGACCCGGATGTGATCGGTTGGGGATATTTCTTACTGGCATTGGTACCGGGTATCTGGGAAGAGTTGGCTTTCCGGGGCTTGATCCTTTCGAAGTGTCGCCAGGTTTTTTCGACAAGGATGTCTGTGACGCTAAGTGCATTATTTTTTGGGTTATTCCATTTTTCGAACTTAATAAACCAAGCTCCTGCTCAAGCGATCCCAGGTGTTGTCATGGCTTTTTGTTTTGGGATCGGTTGGGGATATCTAACGTTTAAGGCCAGGAGTGTTGTTCCGGCTATCCTGTCTCATTACCTGGTGGATTCACTCGGACAGGTGTTTTTTGCGGTTGAAACATCCAACCCGATGTTGTTGACAGGTTATTTGCTGACCTTGACTCTATTATTTCCGGTATTCAATGTGATACTGTCCAGAACTATTTTTAAGGGAATCAGAGGTGAACGAAATGTTAATGAAAAATCAATTAATCACAGACAAACGACTTATAAAATTTAACCGAAATTTCGGCCAGATTATTGGTATATATGCTGGAGCACTTCTTTTTGCAGTCATCCTACTGATCCTTGTGCATGAGGTTGGGCATTATATTGCCTATGTTTGGAAAGGATATGAGGATGCCAGTATCCGCATTACACCATTTTTTGGCATGACATCTACTAATCAAACGATCCAACCTGAAGACTTTGTTTTCATCGTGCTGGGAGGGACAGTGTTTAATTTGACGCTTGCGTTCCTGGTTGCCATGCTCTGCCGTTCCAGCAAGTCCGCCTATGCCATCCCTTTGCGGATGTACGCGGTGATGGCTTTTTTGGTGGAAGGCGTCGTGATCCTGGCAGGATTGTTTTTTGAGCCGACTATAACGGATTTCTCCTGGTTGATATCGTTCGGATGGTCCTTGGTCTGGGTGGCAGTGCTTGGGTTGGTCTTCATTCTGATCGGCGGATACCTGAATTATGAGATATGGATCTTGCTGGGATTCCACCAGAATGCTTCTTTAATCTCATTACTGATTTTGAACAGTCCCTTCCTGCTCTATTTTTTGGCTGGATATTTGATCAGTCAGGGATTGTTGCCGGAGGGTATGGAGGCAATTAAATCATTGCTGCAGATCTGTATGGCCATGCATTGGATTTACCTGGTCATCAGAATTCTTCTTGCGCCAGCCGTGTTTGGGTTCCTGCGGAGGAAAGGCACATTATTTCACCCCAAGATCACAAAACATCAAGCACCTTCAGTATATTATTGGGGTGTGTTTCCTGGGTATTTAGTTTTATGGTCCTGAATTAAAGATGATTATGTCAAACAGCCGAATTTACGATCAAAACGCGAAATATGAAATCAGGATCATCGGCAAACTGGACCAGACCTGGTCGGAATGGTTTGATGGCTTCAGCATCACTTTTCTTGGCGCTGAAACCATCATGGTTGGAGAAGTAATCGATCAGGCTGCTTTGTTTGGCATGTTGGCGAAGCTGAATGATTTAGGGCTGCCTTTGATGAGTGTGATAAGAGTGGAGTAACACTTTCACAACTCAGATTTGCGGAACCGCCAGACTGCCAGGATGAAAAACACCAAAGCATAAGCCAATAAAATGGCAGTTGGTTGCCAGAGAGAAGCCAGGTCCAATCCACGGATGAGGATGTTTTGCAGACCGATCATAGCCCAGGAGGCTGGTAAAAGCTTACCGATAGAAGCGAAGGCTCCACCAGCGCCTTCCAGTGGAAACCAGGTTCCACCAAGGGCAGAGAAGACAAACATTGCCAACATAGCATATAACACAACCTGATTGTCGGATTTTGCCAGGGTGCCGATCAATAAACCCATGGAAGCAACCCAGAGTCCGAGGGAGATGGCGATGAGAAATGTTCCCACTGGTACCCGCAGATAATTGACCTTCAGAACGACTTGCCCAAAGATAATCATCAAAGTGGTCTGTAAAAAGACGATCGCAAACATTGCCAGCATGTGTCCCGCGATGATTTGCCAGGGACGCATAGCAGTGGTCATCAGGCGTTGCAGGGTGCGGGTTTTGCGTTCCTGCATCAATACCTGCCCGGAGGTCACCAAACCGATGATGGCGAATTGCACAATGATCCCCGGTGATGCCTGGTTATAAGGATTATCTCCAAACCAGCTTTCCTCTTGTTGACCAACAGCTTGCTCCACCCTTACCATGCTGTCCAGATTGTGGGATGCCCATTTCTCCCAGGCGAGATTGACGGTTGGCATAAATTCAGAGGGATCGTTCAGGCTCTCAACACCCATTTGACCTATTTCGACGCTGCTCATCAATTGTGATACAGGCGTTCGTAAAAATTGGTAAATGGACTGCCCTGTCGTGGTGGTGGTATCAGCAATAAGGATCAATTGTGGATACATATTCCCATACACTTTTTGGTCAAAATCAGCTTGGATCATGAGAACTCCGTCCACTTTTCCGCGTTGAAGCGCTTTTTGTGCGTCAACGAATTCCATACGCGTGATCTCCAGGGTATCAGCCTCGGCGAGGTGAGTGTAGAGCATGTTGCTCATCTCACCAGATGGTTCCTCTTCTACCCAGGCGATGGGGATGCGCGGGTCTGCAGGACTTGACTCTCCGCTGCGGTAGGCGTACCCCATGAAAAAGGTGAATACAATTGGCATCGCTACCAGAAATAAGGCTGAATTTTTGTCATACAACATTTGTCGTAAATCTTTTAATACTAAATCAAGAATTTTCATTGATAACTCCTCAATCTACCCATATCTAAACTAAGCAAACCGTCTATGGAAGCGAAATGCACCAATCATGAACATGATCACGCCAACGACCAGCATTACCAGTAGTGGCAAGAGCAGATCGGTGGCAGGTTGCCCGTTTATCACGATTTTCCATCCGCGTACGACCCAACCCTGAGGGGTAAATGTAGCCAGACGATTGAAAGCTTCTGGCATGGTTATGTTTGCGGTGAATAAACCACCTAACATCCCCAGGGCTGTCAGAGCACCACCCATCACGGGACCAGCCTGGCGTGAAGTTTTGACGAAGGAAATCAAAAGTACACCTAATCCAGCTGCAGCCACCACCTGACCTAAAAGCGCAAGGAAAACTATTTTTGGGTCACCCCATTGAATTTTAAAGATGAAATGGGCAGCAATGAGAAGCACGATCCCCTGCACGATCAGCATCAAAAATACAGCCAGAAATTTACCAGTAAGTATGGTTGTGCGGTTCAATGGCAAGGTGAACATACGTGCCAGCGTGCCTTCTTCATTTTCCTCCAGGATTGACATCATGGAATAGGCCCCGGTGAAGAAAGCGAAAAACACCATTTGACCGGCCATCATGAGCCCCAACATCTGTTGGACTGGGTTCTCCGAGGAGGTTTCACCTGTCGGTGCGACCATCATCAAGGCTGCGTCTTCAGGATTGTGAAAGAGATCCCGTTGGAAATCACGATACCAGGCGGAATAACGGTCTATAAGAGATGTGATCTGTTCCGGATCCGGTTCCATACCCTGAATTTTTTGTCGTTCGAGGATGGTTTCGATGGCAATGCCACCACCAGAGACGCCATCCAGCATGGCGGTTACCATGTTCTCGGCGACCTGCGGAGCGATGGTGAGGGTGGGGTCGCTGAGAATCAAAACCTGGGTGTCGCGATTACCCGCAAGGAATTGGTCAGAAAAATCAGTTGGAATCAGGATGGCAACCCCAATTTCACGTTTATCCAGCGCTGCTCGCAAGGATAGCTCAGAAGAAAAATCTGTGGCTGTAATCCAGGATTGAACGCTTTCATCAAAAAACATACTGCGAATATTGACTCCCAGTGGCTCAGCCAGGGTGGAAGTATCGGATAATGTGTCTGAATTGTAAATCCCAACTGATATGTCTGGTAAATCAGAAGAACCACTCAAGGCTCCACCGAATGCCAGGGAGATTAATCCGATGAGAAGCAAAGGAGCTACGATCATCATTCCAATGGCAAACAGACTGCGGAAGGAATGAGTCAAATCTTTGATAGCAATTTCCAGGATTTTCATATCGTACTCCTTTACGAATCGCGTAATGCACGTCCGGTGAGATGCAGAAAGACCGATTCAAGATTGGGCTCTTTTATATCCACAGATAAGATGCGAACACCACCCTGAGCAGCAACTTCCAGTAAACGTGGCAATGCTCGGTTACTATCATCTACCAATGCGGCGACTTTTCCATCGGTGGCATCCACTTTGGAAACCCCTTCGATCTCCTTCCAGGCTGGGATGATGGCTGCCACCTCAGCATTGAAGGTCAGATCAATACGAGTTTGCTCGCCCACCATTTTGATCAACTCGTCATGCGTTCCAAAGGCAATGATTCTGCCCTGATCCATGATGGCGATGTGATCGGAGAGTTCGGCTGCTTCTTCCATATAATGGGTGGTATAGAGGACTGTCATGCCCTGGCGATTGAGTTCTTTGACATTATCCAGAATATGACGACGGGATTGCGGGTCGATCCCCACGGTGGGTTCGTCCATGATGACCACATCTGGTTTATGCATCAATGCTGCAGCAATATTTACCCGGCGTTTCATACCACCTGAGAATTTTCCAACCCGGTCTTTTTGTCGTTCTGTCAAACCGATTATTTCCAGCACTTCATCAACACGCTGTTTTAGCTCTGAACCGCGCAAATCATACATTTTTCCCCAAAACAACAGATTTTCTCTTGCGGATAGATCGGGATAGAGGGCGATATCCTGAGGAACCACACCTAATTTTTCTTTGGCTGATTGGGGTTGCCTGGTGATCGAAAACCCCATAATGGAAGCATCTCCATCACTGGGATCGATTAACCCGGAAAGCATGGATATGGTGGTGGATTTACCAGCTCCATTCGGGCCTAACAAACTTAGGATTTCACCTTGCTGGATAACAAAATCCACACCCTGAACAGCCTGAAAACTGCCAAACGATTTTTTGAGGTTTTTTACTTCTATTGCGTTCATTTTTCTCCTTCGTACCCAGTTGAATAGGGATATTTCCATTTCTAGTGTTCAGTATAATGAAGCGATTCAATATTTGCTATTGGGCAATGGGATAATTTGATACTGTACCTTCGTACATTGATCGGTTGGTCAATAGCAAAGAATGTAAAAATCTTATACAATTCATGCATGCCAACTAATTCTGGAAAATCTTCGAATACCAGCAATGTAGAACGTGATCCGCGGTTATTCATGTGGTTTTTAACACTGGTGATGGCGGGAATGTATGCAATTGCTTTAATTGAGAAACCAGAGCTGCGTCAGCCCTGGCAATTGATTGTGTTCACTGGATTGATGGTTGGGCATGTTATCTTACATTTATTGATAGAAAAAATTATTCTGAACCCAAAGTTGACTATTGCCTATATCATTGTGCAAGGCTTACTGGGATTTACTATCAGCTGGATGGCTGGTTATGAAGGAATTATTTTCGCAATCTTCATGGCTTTGCTGGGTGAAACAGTTGGGATGTTGGGTTTAACTCGTGCTACACTGGTTGCTTCTTTATATTATTTGACATTAGCATACATTAATTTGCGTCAAATCATGGATGAAGGTTCAACGGGTTGGATGCTAATTGGCATCATCCCGGTAATCATCTTTGTGGTCACCTACGTAACTTTATACCGTAGACAGACCGATGCACGAGAGCAGGCACAAGCACTTGCAAAGGAATTGGAAAAGGTCAATCAACAACTCAGTGCGTATGCTGCTCAGGTAGAGGATCTGACCATTGCTAACGAACGGCAACGTATGGCGCGTGAGCTGCATGACACGTTATCACAAGGTTTGACCGGGATTATTTTGCAATTGGAGGCGATTGAAGCACATCTCACCAATAATCGCATTGAAAAAGCCAAAACAATTGTTTCCAATGCCATGCTCCAGGCCCGTTCCACCTTGGCTGATGCCCGCAATGCGATCGATGATTTACGGGGTGCACAACCTGAAAACCTGGAATCAGCATTGCGACTGGAAGTGTCCCGCTTTCAGAATGCGACCGATATAGCCTGTGATCTGGAAATAATGGATATTCCCGAATTGCAGGAGCGTATCGTTGAAACGGTTATCCGCAATGTAGCTGAGGGATTAACCAATATTGGGCGGTATGCACAGGCACAAAAGGTGGTAATAGATGTTTCATCGGAACAAGATGTTCTTTTGATTACCATGCAGGATGATGGGCAGGGATTTGACCCGAATGTGATCCCCTCCGGGCATTATGGATTAGTGGGGATACGTGAACGCATGCGCCTGCTGGGTGGAAGTCTGGAAATCCAAAGTAGTAAGGGGAGTGGAACAAGGCTGGAAATGAGTTTCCCATTATGATCAGACTTTTAATCGCTGATGACCATCTGATTATTCGTCAGGGATTACGATTGATATTGGAAACAGAAGAAGATTTCGAGATTGTGGCGGAAGCGAATGATGGGGCTGAAGCTGTGCAACTATGTGAACTTCATCAGCCGGATGTTGTCCTGATGGATTTACGCATGCCCGGTATGGATGGATTGACAGCGATTGAAAAACTGCGGGAACAACAGCCTGATGTTGCTGTGGTAATTCTTACCACCTTCAATGAAGATGACCTGATGCTACGCGGTTTGCAAGCCGGTGCGCGTGGTTATTTGCTGAAAGATACCGATCGGGTAGCATTGTTTGACACCATCCGGGCGGCAGCACGTGGCGAGACCTTGCTCAAGCCAGAGATTATGGCTCGAGTGTTGTCCTTAGCAAGTGGTAACAGGCAGGCTTCAAAGGGAAGTCTGTCTACCATTGAATTAACTGAGCGGGAACAGGAAGTGTTGGCAGCTGTAGCTCGTGGTGAGCGTAGCAAGGAGGTTGCCTTTCATCTGGGTATCTCAGAACGAACCGTGAAGGCACACCTGGCGAGCATTTATGGGAAATTGGGTGTCGATTCTCGGGCTGCAGCGATTTCAGTGGCTATGCAAAAAGGGTTATTGAAGAATAAATGATTATATATCTGAGATAAATCATACAGAAGAATTTATTAGTCGTCCTTTTTGATTGTCTGATCCATGCGATTTAATCCCACCCGATCCCAGGTGGGTAATTGATACTGCATTCACGAAGTGGCTTCCATGTTTATGGATATTGGATCAGTCCGTCTGAACCAGAAAAAATCGGTATGATATATAAATTTGAAATATAATTAAGTACCACTAAACACCCGGATATTGGAGTAGATTATGAAAACGATGACCATGCGAGAACGTATGCTGGCTGTTATTCAAGGACAAGAGCATGACCGAATTCCCTTTGCTATTTATGAAATTTTGGTGCCACCGCATGAGGTGTTGGAACACCTGGGACGTGGACGGATTGGAATTATTCGTTTTTGTCCAATTTACCGGGTTGAACATCCCAATTGCAAATTTGAAAGCCAGTTTTTCATTCAAGATGAAACAAAATATAAACGCACTTACCTGCATACCCCAAAGGGTAGTCTGGAAGAAGTGCGGGTTTATGAACCTGCGTTTGATAGTTCCACCCCCAGCAAACATTTCATCAAGACCAAACAGGACTATGAAATCTTTTGGTCCTATCTCGAGGATTGTTTGATTCTTGAAAATTATAACCAATATTATCGGGACGTGGCTGAATTGGGTGATGATGGATTTCCAAAGGTAGAGTGTGAACGGACCCCCTGGCAACAATTGTGGGTGGAATGGGCAGGACTGGAAGGATTATCGATGCATCTGGCAGATTTTCCGGATCATGTGGAACACACCATCGACTTAATGATGAAACGCGAACGACAACAATTCGAAATAGCCTATCGTTCACCAGCACCATTTATCAACATTCCGGATAATATTACGGCTCCAGCGATCGGACCTGCCCGTTTCAGGAAGTACTGCGTGTCTCTGTATGATGAGTTAGCGGGAATGCTGGCAGAACGAGGAGCACCTTTATTCATTCACATGGATGGTTTTCTAAAACCACTATGGAAGGATATCGCGAATTCAAAGGTGGGTGGATTGGATTCATTCACACCAACACCGGATTGCGATACAACGGTGGCAGAAGCCCTATCCCTGTGGCCTGAGAAGATCCTGCAACTCAATTTTCCTTCATCCATTCACCTTCAGTCACCCGCGGAAGTTCGTCGCGTAGCAGATGAAATCCTGGAGACTGCCGGACATACCGGACGCTTGCAGATTCAGATCTCTGAGAACGTACCACTGGAGGTTTGGCGCACAACATTACCGATTATTGCGGAAGCAATTGAAGATTTTGGAAATCCATTTATTTGAGTTTTGTCTAACAATCAGTTGGTTTTGGCTATCACGACACAATTGCGCCCGGCTTCTTTTGCCTGGTAGAGTGCTTGATCTGCAAGATCCACAAGTTGGATCTCTTTGGCTACATCATGTTCCGGGTAGGAAACACCTCCAATGCTGATGGTTAGTTTGATGATGTCATCTCCATCAGCTACGCCGCTTTCTTCAACCTTGCGACGGAGACGATCTGCAATGTTGCGAACATCATTTTGTGATGCTCCGGGTAATATTGCCAGGAATTCTTCACCACCATAACGAACAAGAATGTCACCATCACGCAATACACTGCGCGCAAGTTTTACCAATTTTATCAACACCCGGTCACCTGTTAGATGGCCGTAAGTGTCGTTCACCTGTTTGAAATGGTCGAGATCCATCATCATTACACCCATAGGGGTGTTTGCTCGTAAAGAACGACCAAATTCTTCATGTAATCGAGTCATCCCAAAGCGGCGGTTGTAAATG
>JACZIY010000260.1 GCA_014860845.1 Anaerolineaceae bacterium | reverse complement strand
GCTGGTAATCCCACCGAGTGGACTGTGAAAGAAAATTTATTCTCATCGGATAGCAAGTATTGTTGATCGATCAATCCTGAAAATGAATGACGAACAGCGCCATCCCAATCATCATCAGACAGCAATTGGTCATTCAAGGAGAATTGTAGATGATGATCAGGATTGATGGTTGAGCTGGAAGTGGCTGCGACAATTTCTCCATCAATACGGGCTTGGTGAAGAGGGGATATCACGGGATTAACAAGATCTACAAAATAATTTTTGCTGGTTGGAAAAACCTTAACATCAGCGTATTCCCAAAACCAGGTATCCTCATTGGGGAAATGGGTCGTCCACCAAACTTTTTCCTCCTCAAATCGTGCTTGATCCACAAAAGTAGTAACTAAATTCTCCGAACGCGGTGTGCCATCTATATCCGTGATTCTCAAGCCAGGTGTCTCGGATATATACAACCAGTAGACATTGGTATTGGTGTATTTTTCGAGCATAAAGGCTGAAAATTCTGGTTGCCAAGAACCATACACTGGCCAGTGATCCGCTTGATGTGCATATAGTTCCGATAAATAATCGCCTTGAAATTGCTCACCATAAAAAAGAATGGATTCTCCTGGCTCATAGATGGCATCATTGTCTCCTTCAAACTGATAAGCGACTTCTCGACCTTGATTTTCGATCTGAAAATACATTGGGTTTAATCCTTCCAGGTAAAATCCAATAAATTGTAGATCCTCAAAGGAGATCCGGTAGATGCCCGACTCTTCGACTTCTATTCGGACACGTGTTTCCCATGCATCTCGAAGGTCAACCCCCCAGAGAACAGGAGGATCAGATTTCCACAAAACGCTGTCTTCAGGATTTATGATGTCGTGCTGCAAAGGATTTCTATCATCCAGTAAATCCATATTCAAATTTTCGTTGAATTCCACCTGATCATCAAACTTAATTTTTAGTTCGAGGTCATTGTTGAATAAAAATTTTTTTGATTCACAATCCCAGCGGATCGGATAGAAATTGATTGAAACAAGATACTGATCTCGATACCAGAACGGATCACCGATTTGTATCAGGTTTTTTGATAACCCCTGAACACATGCGTTATTATTCAGTTCAGGAAAGTTGCCGATTAACTCTTTTTCGATAATGGGTGAATATTTCAAATCATGAGGGGCAGAAACACGTAGTTCAGGCGAAATAATAATAAAGGTTTGCAGGGAAATGCCTGGAGGCAACGCTACCGTCGTAGAAAAATATGGAATGTCTGGATAACCAGGGGCAGTAAGAATTTGTGCATTTGGAATCGAAATTGAGGTTCCAATATCAGTGAATTGCCATTGAATTGCTGGGGTATGCAAGCTTAATATGATCGTGTTATTTGTTCTGTGATATTCGATCTGTGGCGAATTCGATGAAGGCGTCACATTCCCCCATGAAAAAGCCAGCGTAAATACATGCACAATCAAAATCAAACCTATCAGAAATCGCATTTTGATTTTGTCCATAATCAAAACAGACCTGGGTAATTTCAACCAGGAATTTTGCATGCTATTCTCTTGAATTTATTCTTTGGGGGTTAAGTAATCGGATTCAACCGGCCAGTCCCAACCACGCAATTCCGCTTCAAGGGGGTTAATGGTTTGAGGGCTTATCGCCGATCCTCCTGCGTTTGTTTCCATATCCGCTTCAAAAATGATGGCGGGTGGTTCATAGTCTTGCTTAGGATCTGTCATGTTATCACCTGCTATAAAGGGGGATTAATTATGAAATGATTATACAGAAATATTTTTTTATTACAACCACCCGCTCACCCGAAAAACCACAAATCCAAGATATTCTTT
>JACZIY010000259.1 GCA_014860845.1 Anaerolineaceae bacterium | reverse complement strand
ATACCGGTATTTTTGATAATTTCCCAGTCATGGGTGGCATAGGCATCTGCAGGATCCAGACTGTTAACCTCATCGGTTGTACCAATGATGATGGTATCGGTGTTACCAGCAGCTGGTTGGGCATCGGGGCCGAAGGAAAGTACGTTGTAGTTGAATTCAAATGGCGGACCAACCACTACACCTTCCACACCGTCTCGATAGGAAACAAATTCTGGTTCCCAGAATAACGGAATGGTGGGGACATCCTCTGCATAAAGCTCACCAATTTGTTGGTAATAATCTGTGCGTTCTGCATCATCTGCAGTGGATGCGCCAGCTAACAGAAGAGCATCCATTTCTTCATTACAATAGAACACACCATTGTCTGGTGAAGAAATACAGGAAGCAAATGGGGACAGCCAGTTTTCAGGATCAGCAAAATCCGGGAACCAGCCTAACATAAAGAATGGTAATTCACCAGCTACAAATCCATCTACATATTCTGCCCAGTTCAAAACCTTAAGTTCAACTTTGATCACACCAGTCTCTTCTAACTGTTCTTTGATTACCTGCATGACATCAGCGGTTGTGGTGCCGTAGTGTTCAGGGGGATACCACAATGTGAATTCAAATGGCATTTCCTCTGAATACCCTTCACCCTTGACAAGTTCTATTGCCATATCAAGATCACGGGTTCCGTATTTATCCAGGAAAGGTTCTGTGGCATAAGGATAACCGACGGGGACCATATGATAAGCGGGAATATTGCGACCTTCAAAGACACGATCAACGATGACTTCACGGTCAATAGCGGCGGCAACAGCCTGTCGTAAAGGTTGTGTCCATAAATATTCTCGGTCAGGAATTCCAGCAGGTTCTTCTACGGCTGGTTCTTCAGCCGCTGGTTCTTCAACAACTGGTTCTTCAGCTACTGGTTCTTCCATTGGTTCTTCAACAGCTGGTTCTTCTGTAACCACAGGAGCTTCAGGTTTACATGCTACTAAAAGCATGCTAGCAACCAGTAACACAAATATTACACTAAAAAGCGTTTTGGATCTCATTATCTTCCTCCTAATTAATTAAAAAACTTGATATTGTCAATTTGGGGTGGTTAAGAAATTTACTCTTAATAATATTCACCTCCTATTAAATATGTATACTTTGGGAATTTATCTGATACTTTATTCAACCATTTTAGAAGCCATTTGTCAATACTGCCGAAGGATAAATGTCACCTGGTCATTTGGTTGGGAAAAAAAGAACAATCCGCCTTGACAGCACTAGATCCTACATGTATAATCCACATTAATATACTCCATGGGGGTATATTAGTTAATCTGGAACATGAGGTGAATGAATGCCATTATATGAGTATGTTTGTAATGATTGTGGTCAACCCTTCGAAAAAATGATGCGCTTTAGCGAGTTAAATCAATCGCCCAGTTGCCCAACCTGCGCTGGATTCAATACCAGCAAACAAATCTCATTATTTGCCAGTTCAGGGTCTTCCTCCTCGTCGAGTTCTTCCAGTTGCGGCAGCAGTCCCACCAGCCGCTTTCGCTGAGGAGGGTAAATCGCCTGCGTGACAGGCAGAAATCGGAATCGTATGCAACTCACCGATAATCAAGCTAAAGACAAGTTAATCAACCGTTTACACCGAATTGAAGGTCAGGTACGCGGGGTTCAAGCGATGATATCTGATGAACGTAACTGCCGAGATATCATACAGCAGTTAAGCGCCATCCGGTCAGCTGTTCAGGGTGTCAGCACGCTTCTGCTGGAAGATTACATGACGGATTGTTTTGTGAACCTGGAAGAGAAAAACCCCCAGGAGCGTGATGAATTATTAAAAGATCTTATTCAAATTCTGGGTAAGACCCCCTGAGGGAGAGAAATGATGGCAAATGCAAAAATAATCTGGCAACCAGGTGGAAGGACGTTTATTGGTATCGATTCAACCAATCATTCCGTCGTTTTGTCCACAACCGATGAAGGTGTGGGAATGAAGCCCTCCGAATTGTTACTGGTTGCGGTTGGATCCTGTACAGCCGTGGATGTGGTCAATACCCTTGAGAAGAAGCGCTTTCAGTTGAACAGTCTCGAAATCCAGGTCCGTTCAGAACAGGATACCAATCCACCCTGGACCTTCCGCAAAATTCACATTCATTATAAATTACGGGGAGCTGAGTTAACAGACAAAGCGGTTGAACAGGCCATTCAACTCTCGGAAGAGAAATATTGTTCTGTCTCCGCTACTGTACGGGCTACTGCAGAAATCAGCACTTCTTACGAACTTCTGTAATTAATAAATCGATTTAAGGCAAATCTGCCGGGCTGACATCAAATTCATCAGGCA
>JACZIY010000258.1 GCA_014860845.1 Anaerolineaceae bacterium | reverse complement strand
GTAAAAACAAAGCGACCAGGAAATCTTTTATCAAAACAAGAAATAAAATGGTTCTATATTTTTATTAGTCCATGGATCATTGGATTTTTGTTATTTACTTTGTATCCAATGATTGCGTCCATTTACTATTCATTTCACAATTACAATATTGCCTCCATTGAGTATGTCGGTTTGGCAAATTATAAAGAATTATTTTCTGATGAAATATTCTTAAAATCTCTTATTGTTACTGGAACTTATGTATGTGTTTCAGTTCCCTTATCTATCATAGCTGCATTAACTGTGGCCGTACTATTGAACCAAGAAGTTCCATTTCTTTCCTTCTGGCGTACATTATATTATTTACCTTCTATTATTTCCGGAGTCGCTTCAGCACTGCTTTGGCGCTGGATATTTAATGGAAAATTTGGAATTATCAATAATATTTTGACGAAAATAGGAATAGCAGGACCTGATTGGTTCAATAGTGAAACCTGGGCATTGCCGGCATATTGGATCATAGCATTATGGGGAATTGGCAGTTCAATGGTGATTTATCTAGCAGCTTTACAAGGCGTACCTACATCTTTATATGAAGCAGCTGAGGTGGATGGAGCAAACGCAATTACTCGATTTTTTAAAATCACCATTCCCATGATTTCGCCAGTCCTTTTGTACACGTTAATTACAAATACGATTTCCGGTATTCAGGTGTTTACGATGATGTATGTTATCTCCGGAGGTCAAGGAGGCCCTAACTACGCAACTATGGTCTATGTACTTTATCTTTACAAAAATGCATTTCAATGGAACCGCTTTGGATATGCATCTGCTATAGCCTGGATTCTATTTATTGTTATATCCATCTCAACGATTCTATTGATAAAAGGGTTTAGTAAACGCGTTTATTATGAGGATCCCAATGCTGGCTAATGAGACAAATGTGTTCCCAGAGGATTATTAGATGAAATTGTTTTCCAGTAGAAGATTTACAAAAATGTTTACGTCAATTCTTAGCACTTTGATCATTATTTTTGGTGCAACAATCATCATGATACCCATTATTTGGATGTTATCCACTTCGGTTAAACAAGAGGATAACACCCAAACTTTACCACCAGAATGGTTGCCCCGAGAATCAGCAAAAGTTAATATAGATGGTAAGAATTATTTTCTTTACGATGTCCAGATCAAAGATGAAACCAAACGACTGATAGCCATTCGACTTAATCCTGAAAAAAGTGAATTTCGTGATCCAAACGATCTTGACCAGGTTTATTATGCTTCTTCCAGGGAGGCAAAAAAAGTCAGGGAAATCAAATTCCATTGGGAAAACTACCGCATAGTCTGGCAGGAACTACTGACCCCGTTTTCACAATTCATGATCAATACAACAATCTACTCAGTAGTTGCGGTGGTGGGTGAGGTTTTGAGCTGTGCATTAATTGGCTATGGGTTCGCCAGGCTGAGAGCTCCAGGTAAAAATATTCTGTTTTTCATGATTCTCGCAACCATGATGCTTCCCTGGGCTGTCACAATGGTGCCTAATTATGTGCTTTTTACAAGACACATTCCTGGTATATTGAACACACTATTAGGGACAAGTATTAAGCTCTCTGACACCTGGCTTCCTTTAATGATTCCTAAATTTTTTGGAAGTCCATACCTAATATTTCTTATTCGCCAATTTATCTTAACCATACCCCGTGAGTATGATGAAGCTGCTATTATAGAGGGTGCCAGTTATTTTAAAGTCTGGGCACATGTTATC
>JACZIY010000257.1 GCA_014860845.1 Anaerolineaceae bacterium | reverse complement strand
CGATACACCACGGTACATACCATTGACTGCAATACAGGCAGGATTTAATTTATACATTTCCTGGAATGTTGGCACAATAGGTAATTTTGCGAATCCTCGTAATAAAATCATATTGGCTGGGTACTCATCTCTCAACAATTTCTTTGCCTCATCTACAAAAAAGTTAACAATCTCGGATGTTCTTTGAGAATCCTTACCCTTGGCTTTGAGGATTAATGGCTGCGTGCCCGTGATTAACGGATCTGTTTCACTGACATTGGAACCTAATCCCTTTCCACGTAAAATGAAAGCAAAGCGGTGTTCTTTCACAGGTTCGATAAATATTTCAACACCCTCAATCCTGATTTCTCGTAATTTTCCAATTAATTTCCGACTGTCTTCTGTGGGTAACCGTCCAGCCCTGCGATCCGTTAAAATCCCCATTGAATCAACCGTACAGAAATTACCACGAGCAGCCACATCATCCGGATGAAGATCAAAATCCACTCCCAATGCTTCCAAAGGGCCACGTCCGATTTCACATTTTAAAGGATCATATCCAAATAAAGCCAGATGCCCTGGTCCACTTCCCACAGTGATCCCAGGACCTAATGGGACAGAGAGGCCTAACGCTGATCGACCTGCCAATGCATCTAAATGAGGAGTCAATGCAGTTTCAAGTTCTGTCTTGCCACCCGATTCTTTTGGCAAACCACCTAACCCATCTAAAATCAACATGGCTATTTTAGTCTGACCGGGTATTGTTTGTTTTCGAAAAAATGTCTCGAACATACTCCTCCTATTTTTGCAGTCCGGGATTTATATTTCTACTTCTGTGATCAATCTCTCTTGCCAGACTGGTTTTAGCCAAAGTTTAGCTGCGGTTGTATCTGCCACCAGGTCGCAAACTTCCATCAATGGTAAATATATTTCATTAGCTCTGATGAATTGGGTTTTAAAATAGCGGTTTACAAATCCAACTGGATCGTACTTTTTACGAAGATCAATATCCCTGCGCCATTTTCTTTTTAATCGGATTGGGTCATCGGTCAGATACACAGTTCTTAGCCCAACCATGTCATCCAGTTCTGATATATAAAAGGGGAAATTTCCTTCCAGAAAAATTACATCGGCTGGTTCGATCACCAATGCGGACTGAGTAGGTCGGAGATCCCCACCAAGGTCATGACTGGAGGTAGCCAGATAGAAGTCATATCTTGGAATTAAAGTTGATTTTCCAGCTAATAAATCACCCATCGCCCGCATGAATAAATCAAAATGGATGACATCTTTTCCATGCGTTTTTCCATCCCGGAATTCACGATCTTTATAGAAATTATCCATTTCCACCGTGGTGATTTGCATACCTTTTTCCAGTAAAAATTCTCTTATTCGGTGGGTAATTTCTGTCTTCCCTGAACCGGTGGGTCCAGCCAACGTCAACAAAATTGGCGAACCATGGATTTTAATTAATTGATAAATCGTCTTAATGAAGGCGCGATCCACTTCATGGTTCGCTTCCTTAAAATCTTTGTATCCGATCTCCTGCTGAAACGCCAATTCGTGTTGTCTGGTCTGATAAGTTAAGTGTGGTTTATTTCCAAAGTTTTCCAGAATTTTCGGATTGTAATATTGGGTATGAATGAAAAAACAAAAAGCGCGAATATCAAAATAAAAAAGTGTATTAACCCAATTAATAGGATATTCTTCCGTTGCCAGACCAACCAATAA
>JACZIY010000256.1 GCA_014860845.1 Anaerolineaceae bacterium | reverse complement strand
GATGGGCGGTGTTGGCTAAATACATCTGGTGATTTGAGGAATCAGATACAGCTTGCAGATCAACATCCAAAAAGGATTGGACTGATCTTTTGGTCAGTTTTTCACCAGAAATCAAAGGTGGAATATTCAGTTCCTGCCCATGGAGGCAATTGAGTTCCTGCCGGATCATATTCTTAATTTTTTGATGGCTACGTGTTGCCAATGGGTTCAGATTATAAACATTTGTTGCAACCTGGCGAACATATCCAGCACGTTGTAGATAATGACTTCCAGGAGTGGTAGCATCAGCGGGAAGTTCACGCAATGTTTGATTAAACAGGTTTGACATGCGCATAACAGGTTATCCTATTCGTCCAGTTTCAGGTATATTCGTTTGTTGATTTTTCCTTTGGATTTGTAATCAACAATATGTGCTTTCCCGATTTCTGAGGTTGAATGAACATGGGTACCTCCATCTGCCTGGAGATCAAGCTCCACGATTTCAATTGTGCGGATTTCATTTATCCCCTCTGGCAGTAAGTTGATTTTTGTGCGAATCAAATCAGGGATCTGGAAAGCCTCATCTCGGGGAAGGATTTGCACACGAATGGGATGATCCTTCTGAATTTCTTTATTTACCGACTCCTCGATGACATGAACCAGATCTTTGCTGAGGGTCTCAAATTCGAAATCCATTCTCCCTTCCAATGGATCCATATTTCCTCCAGTCACCAGAGCGCAATAATCTCTAAACACCACCCCGCAAAGGACATGCATGGCAGAATGGGTGCGCATCAGTTGATAGCGGCGACCCCAATTAATTTTGGCATTCAACATTGTTCCCGGTTGCGGGAGGTTTGCATCTGCATGCAGGGTATGCCATACATGATCGCCTATTTTTTTCACCTGAATCACATCAATCGATTGATTATCCAGGGTGATCCAACCAGTGTCATTGGGTTGGCCACCTCCTCCAGGATAAAAAGCAGTCTGATCCAGACAGATGGCATGAGATTCTGGATCAATGGCTGATACGATGGCTTGAAATTCCTGTAAATAACTATCTTTTTGGTAGAGTAATTCGGTCATAGTTTCTCGCAGTTCAATGGAATGAATGTATTTTAGCATATCACAAGACCCGATTTTCTCGAGTGATCGCTCTCCATTGAACGAAGCTGAAAAAAATAGGAGGACATGGGGATTTGTCCTCCTAAATAGAAAGATGATTGCTAACGAATTATTTTTCCATCAATAAATCATTGGTGAAAGCTTTACTGACGTCAATGGGCTGCATGGTTTCATACTCGACCAACAAATCAACCAATGCTTGCCATTGCCCCAGATCATGCCACCCAATTGTATTTTCATCGGTGAGCGGACTGCGCAGATCTTTTAATTCTGAATCCAACATAAAACGCATGTGTTCTCGATCTGTTTCTGGACCAGCATATTTGAGAACGATTTCAACGGCTTCATCGGGATTCATTTCTGCGTATAAAATCCCTTCGATTGCTGCATCCAGGAAACGAGCCAGTATGTCGGAT
>JACZIY010000255.1 GCA_014860845.1 Anaerolineaceae bacterium | reverse complement strand
TCTAAAAATAAAAATAAATAATATGATCGCTAATGGGATTAGAAAAATTAGAATTTGTTTTGCATTTATTGCAAAAGCGATTGGAACTGAAGCAAAAAATAACCATTTTTTAGGAATTTTACACAATGCAAACAAGCTGATAATTAAAAAGAAAATCATCGATGATTCCGCCATTGCTCGTCGGGTGTGAAGAAGCAAAAGAGAATTAGAAGCAAATAATATTAATGAAAAAAATATTAATAGAATATCGGATCGAAAAATCTCTTTTAAAATGAGTGTAAATAATATTATTGAAAAAGGAAAAAAAATAGCTGCGCTCAATCTTGAAATTAATAATAATTGATTGATTGGGATTGCATTCTGATTCTCAGTCCAGGATTTCGACCAATCCCAATCAAAATGGATGGGTTCTAATTTAAAAATAATGCGAAATATTCCAATAAAATATTTCGGCAATGGTGCATCCAAGAGGCGATAATTTTGCTCATCGGAATCTTGCGCATCCTCTTGAAAATATAAATCTGATGTATCATTGATTATGAGTTCGACATCTTTGCTCATAAATATCTGAGTGGACTCATCCGGATGAAATGGAATGTAGAAAAGATTATTAAAATAAAATAACATCCAAAAAATAGAAAAGATACCTGCCATTACATATAAAAATCTATTATTTTTAACTAGATAATTAACCATGATCCAAAAAATTCTTGATAATAAAGTCATATCTATTGTTATTTTACTGATTTTTCACTTTCTTTTTCGATTTCTCTTGTTATCAATTAATGCGTTTCCGTTTAATTCTGATGAAGCCATTGTTGGATTAATGGCAAAACACATTCTTGGTGGTGAAAATTTTATCTATTTTTATGGACAGTCTTACATGGGCAGTCTGGATGCGTACCTGGTTGCCTTGGGTTTTTTATTGTTCGGTGTAAAAGTTTGGGTAATACGATTTGTCCAAATTTTTTTATATGGTTTAGTGATCTTTTTTTCGTATTTATTTGTCGATCTTTCATTTCAAAATAAAAAGATTGCATTCATTAGTTCCTTATTCCTTGTGTTTCCTGCAGTGAATGTCGTTTTGTACACGACTGTCTCACTCGGTGGATATGGGGAAGCATTGTTATTGGGAGTTATCAGTTTCTACATCGCAGCATTAATTTCAAGAGATTTAAATAATAATAAAGAGACCTATCATGCTTATTTTGGGTTGTTGGGTTTTATTCTAGGTCTTGGATTATATGTAAACCCTATAAGTCTGACAATGGTAATCCCAGCTATGCTATACGTTACATGGAAAATTAAAAAATCAATTGGTTCAAAGAAGAGATTATATATACATTTAATTTATTTAATAATTTTTTTCATGCTTGGGTCTGCTTTATTTTGGTATTCTTTATTATTGACAAATGGACCATCAGTAATCCAGGAAATAGGTGGCAGTGCAGTGGCAGTCGAACGTGAATCCTATTTTCAAAGGACAATATCTCATATTTATTCCCTTATTCTATTTGGCCCAACAGTGATTCTAGGTTTAAGGCCACCATGGGGGGTAAATTTTATTGGTAAATTATTCATTCCATTCGTTATTCTTTATTGGATATTGATGATCTATTTATTTCTAAAGAGAAAAAAATATCAGAGTAATCAAGTTCCAATTTTTGTTGCCTTGATTGGAATAATAATTCTAGTGGCGGGAGGATTTATTTTTACCTCATTTGGGATAGATCCTTCCGGACGATATTTTCTTCCGATTGTATTCTCGTTGAGTGTGTTTTCTGGATATGCGATCATTAAATTGAAAAATAAGGCGATCTACGCACTCGCCATAATAACAATAATATTTCAAGTATATGGTTCCTGGATTTCAGGAATTCGAGAGCCATTCATAACAACACAATTTTATTCGCCAGCTCAGGTGGAGCATTCAAAGATCGATGATTTACAAAAGTTCCTAATTGGTGAAGAAGAATATTATGGATTTTCAAATTACTGGATATCCTACCCGTTAGCATTTGTAAGCGCTGAGAAAATTATTTCTGTACCAAAATTACCTTACCATCAGGATTTACGATATACAGCAAGAGACAACCGGATTTCAAAATATAATGAATTAATTGAAAACGGTGGTTCTTATTTTTACATCACCTCAAATAATCCGAAACTTGATGATTTACTTGTACGAGCTTTAAATTTAAATGATGTTGACTATTTACAAAAACAAATTGATGATTATCACATTTTTTACAAACTTTCAAAAAAAATTACTCCTGAAGAACTGGGAATCACCAATGAATTTAACTGAAATAGACCGAAATAAACAAAAGGGAATTTTTTTTAATATCGTAATTTTTATTTTAATTTTCTTTATGGCAATCAGGGTGCCTTTGGATTCTGATTTTTGGTGGCACTTACGAGCAGGACAACTGAGCCTGATGAATGGTGCTCCTATTCTGGAGGATCAAACGACATTTACTGTATTTGGATCTGCCTGGATCAATCATAGTTGGCTTTCCCAGGTTTTTTATTTTTTTATTCATAATTCACTTGGAAGCCTTGGTGTAATGATCAGTGTGGCCTTAATTGCATCTCTCAGTATTTTCTTTGTCTTCATCCGACTTAAATCCAATTCAATCATAAATGGATTTACTATCTTGCTGTGTGTAATGACAACAGCTGTCGTATGGTCTCCGAGACCTCAATTATTGACATTATTATTTTTTTCGATTTTGACATATTTACTAACCGAAAAAAAAATATTCTCAGAAAAAATCCCAACAATAATAGTTCCTTTTTTATTTTTAATTTGGGGAAACCTGCACGCAGGTTTCAGCATTGGATTTTTATTAATTATCTCAATAATTCTTGGTGAAATTTTAGATTTAGTTTTGAGAAAAGGGAATTCAAATCTCGATCAAAATAGAAAACTTATATTTTGGTTAATATTGATCATAGGATGCTCACTGATTGTCATGATTAATCCAAATGGTATTGGGATTTGGCAAGTTCAATTCAACACGATCACACTCCCAACATTACAAAATCTTATACCTGAATGGGCTTCACCAAATTTCCATGAGTTTTATCAACAACCATTTTTATGGTTGTGGCTTTTACTGGTATTTTTCTTCATGGCGAATAAATCCAGCTATAAGTTTTCAACGATAATCCCTTTGATTGTTCTGGGGGGACTTGGATTTATTTCCAGACGAAATTATGTTTATTTTGCAGTATTTTCGGTCCCATTGTTGAGTAATGAATTGCAACGTTTTTTCGAAATTTATATCAAGGAACCTATCGCAGAACAAAGATTCCTGAAAAAGATGAAGAAATTAAATAAAGAGCCAAATAATAAATTTAGCAAATTAATTAATCTTTTTTTTGTTGGATTTTTATGGTTTGTAACGATAGGCAAAATCGTATATCTGGGATCTCCAATAATATATGATTTTTATGAAAAGAGGAGTTTCCCTAAGGCTGCAACCATAGCTTTGGAAAGTTACGATCTTTCAAACCTCCGCTGTCTTAATTCGTATACCTGGGGTGGATATATATCCTGGAAAATTCCTGAAATGCGAATATTTATTGATGGAAGAACTGATTTATATGGTGAAAAATTAATTCAGGATTGGATCGAAATGGTTAATGGGGGAGAAACATGGAGAGAAAAATTCGACTTTTATGACATTAATTGTGTGTTCCTGGAAGAAAACAGACCCATTATTGAACTTTTGGAAGATAGCGGATGGAAAGAGATTTATTCTAATGATTTTTCCATTGTCCTCGTTGACCAGAAAAATTAATTTCTATGATCTGAGAAAAAAAATTTTCATTTGTCAAAATAAAAATTAATAATTTCTTTTCTCGATTGGAGATGAATGTTTTCCAATACTGGGAATTCGTTGCGCCATCTATACACGTCATCGATATCGATTTGTGAAGATGCGAATGATTCGGAATAGTTCAAATTAGATTGAACAATTCCTAAATGATCGATAATTGAACTATTACCACCAAAAATTGTGTTATTGATTTTTCCACAGATATTCGAAGAGATCATGATCATCTGGTTTTCGATCGCACGAGCTCGCAAAAGTATATTGAAATGATTTATTCTTTTATTTGGCCATTGAGCGGGAAGGAGACATATTTCGACATTTTTTGATGCATAACTTCTGAAAATTTCTGGAAATCTCAAATCATAACAGATTGCCATTCCAATTTTTATATTCCAAATGTGTAAAATTGATAATTTTTTTCCTTGATTGAAATTTACAAATTCATTCAATTGCGGAAAAAGATTATTTTTGTTGTAAGCGGCAATGTGATTGTCAGGACTTATGATGATTAATTGGTTAAAAAAATCTTCATTATCTTTAATTATGTAGCTTCCTGCAATCAATAAATTCTTTTCTCTTGCGATCAATTGCAATCGAGAGATGATTTCCCGATTTGCTAAATCTGCTTGATCCAGATTCTCTGTAAAACCACTTGTCCAAAGCTCTGGTAATACCACTAAGTGATTGTCTACTTCAGGCAGTTTATATAAAAACTGTTTGACCTTATCGAAATTCTTTTCACTCTGATCGAGGAAACAATTTACCTGGAGTATAGAAAATGTGATAATCATAATTATCTTTTATAATAAATAATATTATTAACCTGGAAAACATATGAATCGCAACCAACAGAGAACCATCAAAGAAGTATTGCAGATCTTATTATTACTGATCATAGTAGGTTTGTTTATTTTTGGCAATCTACAATATACAGCTAAAAATCCTGGTGGTAATGACTTTCTTGTCCATTGGGTTGGGACTCAAACTTTTGTCAAAGAAGGTATTAGTCCATATTCTGATAATGTGGCTTTACGGATACAAAAATTAGTTTATGGCAGACCTGCACAAGTTGGAGAACACGAGCTAAGAGTCGCGTACCCATTTTATTCCATTTTCTTATTTTTCCCTTTTTCATTAATCGAGGATTTCACTGTTGCCAGAGCATTATGGATGACTGTACTGGAGTTATTGGTAATTATTTCAACGATCATGATGATCAGAATGGTAAATTGGAAACCAAATTTCCTTATTTCATTTTTATTGATTGTGTTCAGTTTATTTTGGTATCATGCTTTGAGATCTATCATCAATGGAAATGCGGTAGTTTTTATTTTATTTTTGGTTACATTATCCATTTATGCGATTAACCACAAACAGGATGAATTAGCGGGAATTTGTTTAGCTTTAATAACTATCAAACCTCAAGTGGTTTTTGCTTTTATACTTTTTTTGGTTTTTTGGTCATTGTCGAATCGAAGATATAAAGTGATTTTTTGGTTCCTCGGTACATTAGCAGCAATAATCTTATTAAGTTCTTTTATTTTACCTTCCTGGCTAATGGAGTTTATTAGAGAAGTATTTCGATACCCGGGTTACAATCCTCCTGGCACACCTTCAAATGCATTAGCAGAGATACTACCGGGAATTGGACGGCAACTTGGAATTATTTTATCTGTGTTGAGTGCGTTAATATTATTGATTGAATGGTTAATTGGAAGATTTTCACGCGAATTTAAGTTTTTCTGGATTTCTTCACTAACATTGGTATTAGGTCAATGGTTGAATATTCAAACAGACCCCGGGAATTTTCTTATCATGTTTCCAGCAGTAATACTAATTCTTCGGATTATTGAGGATCGCTGGAAAAGTTCTGGACAATGGTTCATTCTCGTTTATTTAGCAATATTATTTTTTGTTCCCTGGATAATTTTTGTCAGGACTATTGATTTTGGATATCAACCTCTACAAAATCCAATCATGTTTTTCCCTGTTCCATTAATATTAATAATTGGTTTATTT
>JACZIY010000254.1 GCA_014860845.1 Anaerolineaceae bacterium | reverse complement strand
AAAGGTCATCAATTCTTCCACGGGCATGATTTGGAGATGGCGGATCTCACCCAGCACGGTACGTGCATGGCGCACAGCCTCAATCACATCCCCGGTACCGGCTTCACCTTTGGTGCGGATCATAGCAGCGCCCTCGCCAATACGGCGCAGGGCTTCACCCAGATTGCGACAACCGCAAACAAAGGGCACTTTGAAATCGTGTTTATAGATGTGGTGGCTCTCATCGGCAGGGGTGAGCACCTCGGATTCATCAATGTAGTCAACGCCCAAAGCCTCAAGAATTTGTGCTTCCACAAAATGTCCGATACGGCATTTCGCCATGACCGGAATGCTGACCGTGTCCATAATCTTGAGGATCAATTCGGGATCACTCATACGGGCAACCCCACCATCCGCGCGGATATCGGCCGGGACACGTTCCAGCGCCATGACCGCGCAGGCGCCAGCATCTTCTGCAATACGGGCATGCTCCGCTGTAACCACATCCATGATCACCCCGCCCTTGAGCATTTGAGCCAAACCTTTTTTAACGGCAAAGGTGCCGGTTGATTCTGTCATGTCATCCTCCTGAAGGAAAAACTTTGCTTGCATAGCGATTCTACCACGTGGATTGATGCTATTCAAATGTTGAATTACACCTGCCTTAAACAGTTTTCATAAAACAAAAGTGATTTTGCTTAACTTCGTAATCAGGCACGTCCATAAATAGCGATATGTTTACTTGTGCTGCTGGAAAAAGGAGATTGTCCCCAATCATCCCAATGATAAACTGACTTTAATCCTGCCAGGCGTGCCATCAAATCCAGCTCGGATGGCCAGACATAGCGAATCTTGACCGGTTTCACATCGGTCTTATTTTTATCCAGTACAATGAACTGGCTGGTGATGATCTGGTTAACAGGGTTTAGCATGGAAGCCACCAACCGGGTTTGTTGGCTTTCCAGTTGCACAGCCCGCACCGATTGTCCCCCCTGATAGCGCGATAGATCGGGGACAAAGGTCTCAATGACAAACAACCCCTTGCTTTCCAGATGATCCGCCACGTTTTGAAAACAGCGGATTTGCTCTTCCTGCGTGAGAAGCCCATAAAAGGTGCTGAAGACCACAAAGACGAGGTCAAATTTTTCTTTGAAGGGGATATTAACAAAACTACCCTGATGAAGCTGTATTTGTTCCGAACCCGGTTTTTCCCGTAATTTATTTAGCATGGCCTGGGAAGAATCGATGCCATACATCTTCACCCCGCTGTGTGCCAGGGGCAGCGCTGCTCTGCCGGTACCGATGCCCAGTTCCAGGGCACGTCCACCGCCTGCCAGCTTGTTGAGCATCTCCAGCATCTGCGGATCTACATCGCCATACCAGTCATCGTACACATCGGCAATCATCTCGCCATAAGTTTCATCGGTATAATCACTCATTTTTCCCTCCGGGTGGAATGGATCATTAATATAATTATACGTAATTTATCTGGTGTTTTTTGGTGTTAGGTGTTTGGGGTTAGGTGTTGGTGACCTGTCCTGAAATAGGTTTACAGTTTTTAATTGGATTTAGATAAAAAGACTACCATTTCTCATTTTTGGTAGTCTTGATTTCATTTTGTTGAACTTGCCACTGTAAGCCTTAGAGATTTCTGTTCAGTGGCATTGCATAAAAGGGAACAAAATTTAATAAAACCTAATCCCTAGCACCTAACCCCTAACAGTTGCTTACTCCATCGGATAGCCAGTCTGTTGCCAGAGTTGCAAGCCGCCTTTGAGGGCACTCACGTTTGTAAATCCTTTTTCTATTAAAGTTAACGCCGCACGGGCGCTGGATTCTTCAGCCGGTCAGGTACAGTAGAGAATAATCCAGGCATTGGGATCCAGCTCGGTAAAGCGTGTCTCCATTTCGGTATCAGCGATGGAAAGCGCCCCGGGGATATGACCGGTGTTATACAACTCATCTCCACGCACATCCACAAACACGGCTGTGCCGGCATCATACGCTGCTTTGGCGTCCTGAACGGTCACACGTTCCACTTCTGGATAGGGGACAAATGTGTTTTGGGTAGCCACAGCTGATTGAGCCGGTTGTTGCGCCTGGATGACCAGCACCA
>JACZIY010000253.1 GCA_014860845.1 Anaerolineaceae bacterium | reverse complement strand
TTGATTATGAGTCATGCGAATCCTCCTTCAGATATTCCAACCCGAGTGTCTCACTGGTGCGGATGCGACTGATGCCACCGCCGCCTTCCTTGCTGCGTCCACCAGAGAAGTTGCGAAAATAAGGTTCCGATAACAATTCAGCCCGATAAGCAGCGAAAATACTGCCCGGTAGCATGGTCAGAAGCGCCTGAAACATCTCAGGCACACCATCCTCGAAAGGTAGTTTGACTGCTGCTTCAGGAAAGTTCTTGGATTTTCCATCTGGGGTGATGACGGCCACCCGCCTACCAATCGCCAGTGCGGCGGTAACTAATTCACACGCTCGCGAACCATCCCGCTCTCCCCCACTGATAACGAAGGTAGGCGTGCTGGCCTTTTTGGCGAAGTATTGCAAATGCGCCCACTCCTCCAGATCCTGCCCGATGGCTGCGTCCCCGCTGGCTTCCAGGATTTTGGCAGCAGAGAACAGTGCTGCTGCATATCCCGGACCACTGCCACAGAAGATGAATTCGTCTTCCTCTACCCATTGGCTTGCCAGGTTTTCGACACGCTTCTCATTCATCTCAATCGTGGATTCGATCTCATCAGCCAGGTTGCGGATTTTTTGGTGGTATCCTTCCGCTTCCTGATGGAAAATGCGACCACGTTGCTCTCCGAAGTGGATTGCCAGCAACAGTAAACCAACCTGATTGGCCACATAAGAACGCACACCAGGAATAATCATACCCTCTGGATCTTTGAAGGGAGGTTGGGTGGTATCCACGACCACATCGGCTGCCCTGGCAATGCGACTAGTAGGCGTGGCTGTCAATGCCAACACCTGTGCGCCAGCTTTGCGTGCCAGCAGCATACCTTCCAGGGTTCTCGAGACTTCACCGGATACGGAAGCACCAACTACCAGGCAGCGCTGCGGAGTATGCAGGCTGTCAGCAGTGTAACGCGCAAAATGCATCGCGGTTAGGGCTTCGGTCTCGATCCCGGCCAGAACCCGAAAAGACAGCTGGGTGGCCACCGAGACATGGTGCGAATCTCCGCAGCCCATCAGGTAGAGATGGTCAAAGGATTGACAGAATGCCTGTGAAACTGTGGAAGCAATATTCTCGATATAAGCCGGGACCACCTGACGTACAAGGTCTGGCAGGCTTTTAATTTGAGCAATCATCGGATTCATTTACGTTTCCTTTTTTAATCGTTCCAAAAGCTGCAGAATGACAGGATCATTTTCCATGGTGTTTCTCACTGTGAGGAAATCGCTCACTTTCTTTAAAGAAGGCAATGCTTCCCCAGCCCCCCAACGACTGGTTGCCAGCGCTCCCAAGGCATTGGCGAATCTGCCAGCCATCTCCAGTGGCCAGCCATGTGTCAACCCGTGGATCATCCCGGCGCTGAAGGCATCTCCAGCACCGGTTGTGTCAACTGCATCAATGGGAAATCCTGCCAGACTGATATCCTGAACTTTACGGATCAGGCGACAACCATCCTTGCCCAACTTGAGGGCAATGATCTGCACACCTGTATTTAACAAAGTGGAGATGGCGTCTGATAATGATGCTTTTTGTGTAATCACCAGTGCCTCCGGTTCGCCCATCACAATCAAAGACAGCAATGGCAGCATCCTCAGGATGGTTTCCCGCGCAAGGTTGGCTGGTTCCACACCGATATCCAACGAGATCCTGACATTGTATTGGCTGGCAAATTCAATCGCCTTCAAAACAGCATCCGATTGAGGTGGTGTCAGACAGGCATACGAGCTGATGTGTAAAAAGTCCAGTTCCTGGAATAACGATTCAAAAATATCGCCCGGATGCAGATTGCGATTAGCGCCGCGATAGGTAAACATGGTGCGTTCTGCATCATTGGAGACTACCAGAAATGTCAACCCGGTCTGATCAGTTTCATCCTGCACGATTCTGTCCATCCGCACACCGGCTGCATCCAGAATGGGGAGCAGCTTTTGCGCCCAGACATCTGTACCGGTGTGAGTGAGCAGGGTCGGTTCACCGCCTAGATTTGCCAGCATCATGGCAGTGTTGGCAGCGGATCCACCGGCATGCTGATGCATCTCTTGCACCGTCCCATCACCTCCCGCAGCAGGATAGGCAACCACCTGCATAAAGATATCCACGCATAAATCGCCAATCAACACAAATTTCCCGGGTCTCTTTACAGGCTCCATCGATTCATCCATAAAGACCACAGGCTAAATGCTACGGATTTTTCGTGATGTCATTTTTTCGATTTCGTGTCCAATCTGGGTTGCCAGCAGGACATTGTTCTCCAACAAGCTGCGATTGGATGCGATCGTGCGCCCAGCGGAGTGATGCGCCATGCGGGAGAGCAGAAATGGAGTGACCTGTTTTCCGGAAACACCTGCTGCTGCCAGATCCTGATTGGAAAGGGTCTTCCAGCCTTCGACCTCTTCGTTGCTGAGCTCGTCCTGAACCGGGATGGGGTTAAAAACCAGAATGGCGTTGGTCAATCCCAACTTGCGGCTGTGCATCAACATTTCGGCGATTTCAGCCGGGTCATTGGCGCGGGGCAAACCAATCCCACTCGAGCGCGAGTAGAAGGCTGGCATTTCATCGACCTGATAACCCACCACGGTCACACCGATGGTTTCCAGAATTTCATAGGTACCGGGTAAATCCAGAATGGCTTTAGGACCAGCGCTGACCACCGCAATGGGCGTACGCGAAAGCTCCATCAGGTCCATAGACACATCCCAGGGTCCGGGGTGCACACCACCAATCCCACCGGTGGCAAAGACGTGAATCTTGTTCAGGTAAGCCAGACGGGCGGTCGCGCTGACGGTGGTGGATGCCCAACGTTTTTGAGCGAGAATGATCGGTAACTCACGCACACCGGCCTTGAAGACATTCTCCTGCTGTGCCATACGCTCGATCTCGCCTTCTGTCATGCCAATTTTAATTTTTCCTGCCAGCACACCGATGGTAGCCGGTACACCTCCGTTTTCGCGGACAATATTCTCCATCGAAAGAGCTGTTTCCACATTCTGTGGATAGGGTAAACCGTGCGTGATCACGGTGGATTCCAGGGCTACTTTCATCATTCCTCCAATTGAAACTAAGCTGCTTACTGATATTATAGACTGAAATTGGTTGATTAACCGTATATCAGGCATTAGAATGAAAGAGATAGAAAATGAAACCAGAGGAACATAACATGATTGTACAAATTTATACTGTTCAAAGCCCGGAAGAAGGAATTGCCCTGGCAGCACTGGGCGTCGATCACATCGGTATCACACCCTCAGACCATGGACTGCCGGGTGAGATCAACAATGAATATGCAGCTGAAATCTTTGCTGCCATTGGCGAACAAGCGGTGAAGGTGGCGTTGACGGTGGACTCCGATCTATGGAAAATCGTCGATATGGTGCAAACGGTAAAGCCAGATATCCTGCATTTGTGCGGTGATCTCAAGCTGATGACGCCTGAGAAAGTGGTGGAGTTGCGCAGACTGCTCCCAGGGATGCAAATAATGCAAGCCATCCCGGTCATGGATGCCAGTGCCTTGCAGATTGCCCGGGATTTCGAAACAGTATCCGATTACTTCATCCTGGATTCCTATTCCGAGCAGATCGGTGGGATTGGTGCAGCCGGCTTCACGCATGATTGGAGCATCAGCAAGGCAATCGTGGAACAATCTCAGATCCCGGTCATCCTGGCAGGTGGTCTTTCCCCGGAGAATGTTGTCGAAGCCATCCAGCAAGTGCGTCCCTGGGGTGTGGATTCGTTGACGAAGACGAATGAGATGCAGGGCGAGGGAAAGTTCAGGAAAGATCTGGAGAAAGTAAGATTATTTGTGGAGAAGGCAAAGGCATTTGAAAGTTGAGAGTTGACAGGAAATAATAGTGGTTGGGAATTGTTTTTGAGAAACAAATAGAAACAATTCTGTCAGCTTTGTAGCTCTTGAGTTGGTAATCCAAAATTGCCCAAATTGATTAGATCGGGAAAACGGGTGGTTTGGCTCAATATTGAGTTTTTAAGGTTCTGGTTTCGTATTGAATTATTATAGTACAATTGTTCTATATTGTTAAGCCCTATTATTGGTGAGTAGATACTTGTTAAGAGGGAAGGCTATCAAAAAATAGAAATAGAATACCTGAAGGGAAATATGTAAACAAATATACGCATGATTTAATTGCCGGAATTGAAATTTGTGGTTGATTGGCCTGTAGGGGCGAAGCAGGTGATATCGGAATTAAGAATTGGGACGAGTATCTCGTATCACCTGCTTCGCCCCTACGAAATGGTTTGATCGGATGTATACATTGAATCATCCTCCCAGGATTACGGATTATTCTGAATGTAATCCACGATACGGGCGAAATCATCTTCATCGCGAATAATATGTTCATAATAATTTCGTTGCCAGATGGTTTTGTTTTTGGTGCGTAAAATCATATTAATTTTTCGGGTGGTTAATGATTTGTAATTTTGGACAATTGCGCTGATGGATCCCGGAATGGTGCCATTGGGTTGAGGGGTTTTTATTGGCGTGCCAGGGTTCTTTGATTGCGTTCGATGTGGAATTTCATCCGGATGTAGGGGCGAAGCAGGTGATTTCGGAATTATGGATTGGGACGAGTATCTCATATCACCTGCTTCGCCCCTACCTTTTTGAATAACAATTATCCCGTGCATATGGTTCGGCATGATTACGAATTCATCCAAAACAATGTTCGCAAACCGTTTCGGTAATTGTAACCATTGGTAATACGCAATTTCTCCCAAAGGCGATAATTGCATCGCTCCTGCGTTTATTTTTCCGAAAATACATTCTTTTTGATTGGTACAGATAGTGATGAAATAAGCACCGGATTGGGTGTAATCATATCCCAGTAAGCGGATGGTGTGGCGGTTATGGATAACGGGGTTGTATGCCATGATGTTCTACTGAGTTTTCGAAAAGGTGTTGTATTTATTTTATAGTATGTAATTTATTTTCATTAAATATTTTGATTGGAATGTAATTGGTATTTGATATATCGTTGTTATTTATTGTTTTAGGATTAACAGATCGTTACGGAGGTATTGTGATTATCGGTGTTTTCGTTTTTTGGATGTAAGGGTGAAGCAGGTGATATTGGAATCTTTGTTGGGAAACCTTGTATCGTATCACCTGCTTCGCCCCTACCTTTTGGTTTTCATCCACACCTTAGGTTACAATTATTCCGTGCATGTGGTTCGGCATGATCACGAATTCATTCAAAACAATGTTCATCAACCTGTTGGGTAATTGTAATCATTGAGAATACCAGAATACCATCCATTCCTATCAAATCCTTTTTCCCAACCAATTGCTTATTTTCCCGCTACGTTATAAAATACAATTACATATTATGGATAATGATCTCACCTCAATTCAGGAAGCCCGTGATCTGGTAAGCAGCGCTTATGCAGCCTGGCAAAGCTGGAGTCATGCCACCCAGGCCGATGTCGATCGGGTTTGTGAAGCCATGGCCGAAGCTGGTGTGCAGGCGGCTGAACGGCTGGGTCAGCTGGCGCATGACGAGACCGGGTATGGACATCCTTTACACAAGAAACTCAAGAACATCACCGGCTCCAAGCTGGTTTGGGATAGCATCCGTGCTGAAAAAACGGTCGGTGTGATCCACCATGATCCGGATAAAAAGGTCACCGAGATTGCCTGGCCGATTGGGGTGATCGCTGCCCTGATACCCTCCACCAACCCGACCTCCACCACGCTGTACAAAGCACTGATTGCGGTCAAAGCCCGCGATGCGATTGTGTTCGCGCCGCATCCTGCTGCCGCACGCTGTACCTATGAAACGGCAAGGGTGATGGCGGAGGCTGCTGAAAAAGCCGGTGCTCCCAAGGGTCTGATCGCATGCATGCAGCACATCAGCCTGGAGGGTACACAGGAGCTTATGACCCATAAACGCACAGCCCTGATTCTGGCAACTGGGGGAACCCCCATGGTACGGGCTGCGCATTCTACCGGGAAACCAGCCTATGGCGTTGGTCCAGGGAATGTGCCGGTGTATGTCGATCGCACAGCGGATATTGCTAAAGCTGCCCGATATATTGTCGCCAGTAAAGCGTTTGACTGCTCAACCATCTGCGCGACCGAACAGGCTGTGGTAGCGGATCGCCCGATCGCGGCGCAACTGGCTGCCTTGATGCATGCTGAAGGCGCTTTTTTCTGTGACGCACACCAGACCAATCTGCTGCGTAAAACGGTCTTTCTGCCCAATGGTGCCATGAACACGGCGGTGGTGGGCAAACCTGCGCCTTACGTAGCAGCTTATGCCGGTTTTGATGTCCCCTTCGAGACGCGTATTCTGGTGACAACTCTGACGAAAGTCGGTAGAGAGGAACCGCTCTCGCACGAGAAGCTGACCACAGTACTTGCCTGGTACGAGGTGGATGGCTGGGAGAAGGGTTGTGAGACCTCCATCAGCCTGATAGAGACCGGTGGGAAGGGACATACCCAGATTATCTATGCCCAGGATGAGCGTGTCATTCTGGCCTTTGGGCTGGAGAAACCGGTGTTCCGCATACTGGTGAACACGATGGGGACGCTGGGAGCAGTCGGATTGACCACCGGGTTGGATGCATCCTTCACGCTCGGTTCTGGAGGTGTGGGTGGCGCGATCACGGGTGACAATATCACCGCCCGACATCTGATCAATGTCAAACGGTTGGCCTATGAGTTATACCAGCCGCCGCTCGAAGCGCTACAGCCGGTGGAGCGGAAGATCCCGCCGCAAGCTTCAGTCGTGGAAGCTGCGATTGAGAGTATGCTGCAGGAGATATTAAAAAGGTAATTCGTCTTTCGGGTCCTCAGGATCTGCAGGATTTTGTAAATTAACAAACCCAGTGAGTAGAAAGGATAATCGCTTTGGATACTTCATTAATTGCTTTAGGAATGGTTGAGACCAAAGGTCTGGTCGGCGCAATCGAAGCCGCAGATGCGATGGTAAAGGCTGCCAATGTGGAACTGATTGGTTCTGAATATATCGGTGGTGGTTATGTGACGGTGATGGTGCGCGGTGATGTGGGTGCAGTGAAAGCTGCCACGGATGCCGGTGCCGCCGCTGCCAAACGCGTGGGTGAACTGGCTTCGGTGCATGTCATCCCCCGCCCACATGCCGAGATCGAGATGATCCTGCCGCAGCGCTCCAAAGGTGGCTTCGGCGGTCGCGCAGAAAAGAAATAGTAGTATGGCATCTGACGATTTTTCACTGCGCTGCTATTGTTATCTCGACCGGATGCAGGCTCAGTATGCTGCCTTCATTGGTTCTGTGACCCAGGGTGATCTTCCTACTGAGGGTATGGCTGCCTTATACGTGGAGATGGCACCAGGTAACGAGGTTTTTCGCGTGGTGGACATCGCTGTCAAGGCAACCGAAGCCCGTCCCGGCGCTCAGATTGTGGAACGCGAATTTGGTATGTTCGAGGTGCATTCCACCAGCCAGGCGGCTGTGAAAGAAGCAGGCGAGGTGGTGCTGAACCGTCTGGGATTGAATGTCCAGGACCGTATCAAACCGCAGGTTGTCTCCACTCAGGTCATTACACGCATTGACCCTTATCAATCACAGTTGATCAACCGCTTCAGGCGCGGTTCCATGCTGGTACCGGGAGAGACGATGCTGGTGATGGAGTGTGCTCCAGCCGCGTACATCAATTATGCGGTTAACGAAGCCGAGAAGAAAGCCAGCATCAAGCTGAT